>CAVGYS010000247.1:0-2007 GCA_963633505.1 Oscillibacter sp. MSJ-31 | reverse complement strand
GTGATGAAGAGCACGTTGCTCAGGTCGTAGTCCAGGTCGAGGTAGTTGTCGTGGAACGCGGCGTTCTGCTCCGGATCGAGCGCCTCCAGAAGGGCCGATGAAGGGTCTCCCTTGAAGTCGCCGCTGAGCTTGTCTATTTCATCCAGGACAATCACCGGATTGGAGGTGCCGGCACGGGCTATGCCGTTGAGGATTCGTCCCGGCAGGGCTCCCACGTAGGTCTTGCGGTGTCCGCGGATTTCGGCCTCGTCATGCATGCCGCCGAGGGCGATGCGGACGTATTTGCGTCCCAGGGCCTTCGCCACGGACTTGCCGAGCGAGGTCTTGCCGACTCCCGGAGGCCCGTAGAGGCAGAGGATAGGGGATTTCATGTTCCCCTTGAGCTTGAGGACGGCGAGGTACTCGATGATCCTGTCCTTGACCGTGTCCAGCCCGTAGTGGTCGTGATCCAGAACTTTCTGGGCGTGGACGAGGTCGAGGTTGTCCTTGCTCATCTCTCCCCACGGCAGCTGGAGCATGAACTCCAGATAGTTGTACTGCACGCTGTAGTCCGGGGAGGACGGGTTGTATTTCTCAAGCTTGGAGAGCTCCTTGTTGAAGGCCTCGGCTATGGCTTCCGGCCATTTTTTCTTGGCGGCCCTTTCCCTGAAGCGGTCGAACTCCTCCGCATCGTCCATTCCGAGCTCCTCCTGGATGGTGCGCAGCTGGTTGTTGAGGTAGTATTCCCTCTGCTGCTGGTCCATCTCGCTCTTGACCTTCTGGTTGATCTCCTGCTTGATCTTCATCAGCTCGATCTGCACGTTGAGCACCGAGAGCAGCTTGAGGCCGCGGACCTTGACGTCGTCGTACTCCAGCAGTGCCATCTTGGTCTCGAAGTTCTCCACTTCGATGGTGGTGGCGATGAAGTTCACCAGGAAACGGAAATCGTCGATGGCCTTGACCGCGCCGATGGTCTCGCGCGTGCCGAGGTTGGAAGAGCGGAGAATGCTTATCGCCTTGTCCTTGAGGGATTCGCCGATTGCCTTTATGTCAGTGCTGTGATTGTCCTCCTTGAGGATGTCCTCGCGGTAGTGCACCTTGGCGGTGATATATGGCTCGAAGCCGAGCACCGCGTCCACTTCAAGCCTCTTGAAGGCCTGCAGGATGGCGGTGATGGTGCCGTCCGGCATCTCGAGGGTCTTGATGATCTTGCACACCGAACCATAGTGGTAAAGGTCCTCTTCCTGAGGCTCTTCCACCATCACGTCCTCCTGAGGGACCGCGCCTATGTAGAATCCGCTCCTCTCGGCGTCCTGTATCAGCTTGATGGATTTGTCCCTCCCTATCGTCACGGGGTAGATGGCTCCCGGGAACAAAACGGCGTTGCGCAGTGCCAGAACAGGCAGTACGTCAGGCAGTTCCGCCTCGTCGAACTTCATCGAGCCCTCTCCCTGAAGGACGGGTATTATACTTACTTCCGCTCCTGACGGAAAGGTGATTTTCTTATCTTGTCTCATAATTGTCTCTGTCAAATTGTCAGTTTTCGTTGCAGGCAAATCCGGTCTGGCGTTATCGTCAATCTTTATGCCACCCTTAAGCCACTGCAAAAATAACAACTTCTGTCATAACTATTTTGATTAATCAAAAAAATGATATATTTTTGCACTCCCGAATTTTTGAAAAATATTGAGAATTAAATATTAAGACAATGACTAAAGCAGAAATCGTAAACGAGGTAGCCAAATCTACCGGCATCGAAAAAGTTACGGTGCAGACAGTCGTGGAAGCCACGATGGAGAGCATCAAGTCGTCTATCATCAAGGGTAACCCTGTTTACCTGCGTGGTTTCGGCAGTTTCATCATCAAGCATCGCGCACAGAAGGCTGCCCGCAATATCACCAAGCAGACGACCATGACCATCCCTGCCCACGACATTCCGGCATTCAAGCCGTCAAAGTCATTTGTTGCGTCAGTAAAGACCAAATAATTACAGAATATGCCAAACGGAAAGAAGCATAAGAGACATAA
>CAVGYS010000246.1:947-2014 GCA_963633505.1 Oscillibacter sp. MSJ-31 | reverse complement strand
GACCGTTCCGGTCTATTTCCTCGCGTGGACGACGACTCCGTGGACTCTGCCTTCAAACACGGCTCTTTGCGTGGGCCCGGATATCGACTATGTGAGGGTGAAGTCCTTCAACCCCTATTCCGGAAAGCAGGCTATTTATGTCGTCGCCAAGGCTCTCGTCAGCGGATGGTTCAATCCCAAGGCGGCTGAACTTTCTCTCGATGACTACAAGACGGGGGACAAGCTCGTCCCGTTCAAGATTCTTGATGGCGAGTTCAAGGGGCGCGAACTGCTCGGGATAAAGTACCACCAGCTGATTCCATGGTTCAAGCCGGAGACCGACGGGGCTTTCCGCGTGATCGGCGGAGATTATGTCACCGTCGAGGAGGGTACTACGGGCATCGTCCACATAGCCCCGACTTTCGGAGCGGACGACAACAGGGTCGCGAAGCAGGCCGGAGTGCCGCCTATAATGGTTCTTGACCGCAACGGCGACCGCTGTGCGCAGGTTGACAGGCAGGGCAGGTTCTTCCGTCTGGAGGACATGGACGCGGAATATGTCAGGAAACATGTCTCTCCGGATTATGCCGGATGGGCGGGAAGATATGTCAAGAACGCCTATGACTCCACCCTCGCCCCTGACGCTCCGACCCTCGACATCGACATCTGCATGATGCTCAAGTCCCAGGGCAAGGCGTTCAAGATAGAGAAGCATGTCCACACCTATCCGCATTGCTGGAGAACCGACAAACCGGTGCTCTACTACCCGTTGAACTCGTGGTTCATCAGGACCACGGCCGTGAGGGACAGGATGATGGAGCTGAACGACACGATCTCGTGGAAGCCCGAATCGACCGGCACGGGGCGCTTCGGCAAGTGGCTTGAGAACATCCAGGACTGGAACCTCAGCCGCAGCCGCTACTGGGGGACACCTCTCCCGATATGGCGCAGCGATGACGGAAAGGAGGAGAAGTGCATAGGCTCCGTCAAGGAACTCTATGCTGAAATCGAGAAGGCAGTCGCCGCAGGCGTGATGAAATCCAATCCTCTGAAAGAGAAAGGCTTCGTGCCGGAGGACATGTCAAAGG
>CAVGYS010000246.1:0-937 GCA_963633505.1 Oscillibacter sp. MSJ-31 | reverse complement strand
GGGGCTGCGCAATCTCGGAAGCAGGGACTTCGGCTGCACGGCCGACTTCATCGCCGAGGGTGTCGACCAGACGAGGGGATGGTTCTACACGCTCCACGCCATCCATACGATGGTGAGCGGTTCCTGCGCGTTCAAGCGCGTGATTTCCAACGGCCTGGTGCTCGACAAGGACGGCAACAAGATGAGCAAGAGGCTCGGCAACGCCGTCGATCCTTTCGGACAGCTCGACAAATACGGTGCTGACGCCCTCCGCTGGTATATGCTCACGAACTCGCAGCCTTGGGACAATCTCCGCTTCGACGAAGCTGGTGTCGATGAGGTCCGCAGGAAATTCTTCGGGACGCTCTACAACACCTATTCCTTCTTCGCGCTTTATGCGAATGTCGACGGCTTCGACCCTTCTTCGGAGTCTGTGCCGTACGCCGCCCGTCCGGAGCTTGACAGATGGATAATCTCACTGCTCAACACTCTCGTGAAGAATGTCGTGGCGGCTTACGAGGACTATGACGTGACCCAGGCCGGCCGTCTGATTCAGACCTTTGTCTGCGACCATCTGAGCAACTGGTATGTGCGCCTCGGCAGGAAGCGTTTCTGGGGAGGGACCATGGACTCTGACAAATTGTCGGCATATCAGACTCTTTACGAAGTCCTTCTTTCCGTCTCCAAGCTCGCCGCCCCGATAGCTCCGTTCTTCATGGATCGGCTCTATCTCGACCTGACGGAACATGCCGTCGGAGACGGGAAGTCCGATTCCGGGAGACATGAGTTCCGTTCGGTTCACTATGTACCTATGCCTCAGTACAATGAATCCGTTGTTGACAGAGATCTCGAAGAGAGGATGGAACTCGCGCAGAGGGCGTCGTCGATGGTGCTCGCTCTCCGGCGCAAGGTGAACATCAAGGTCCGCCAGCCGCTCTCGAAGCTCATCATCCCGGTT
>CAVGYS010000245.1:0-2025 GCA_963633505.1 Oscillibacter sp. MSJ-31 | reverse complement strand
CCTCGACAGGAAGAGAATCTCCCTGGAGATGGTCGGCAGAAGGGGCTAATCCTCCTGGGAGATTTCCTTGAGTTCGCGGCGATAGGCGGTCAGAAGGCGGGATTTGGAGATGAAGCCGAGATACTTCCGCTCACTGTCTATCACCGGCAGTCTCCATGCCCCTGTCCGGTCGAATTTCTGCATCACCGAGTCCATCTTCTCTCCGTAATAGATATACTCCGGCGGGGTCTCCATGATGTTATAGACGTGCACGCTGTCGTATTTGTCGCTGCTGAAAAGGTACTTTCTGACTGCGGCGAGGTCTATCATCCCCTGGAATCTCCCCTTCGAATCGATCACCGCCATCACCGAAGCGTCGGATCCCGAGTTTGCGAGTATATCCACCACCTCCCTCAGAGGAGCGTCTATGGAGACCTTTGGGTACTTGTCCCTGATCAGGTCGTTGGTCTGGAGCAGGGTCAGCACCGCCTGGTCATTGTCGTGGGTCAGCAGATCCCCGCTCTGCGCGATACGCTTGGTGTAGATGGAGTACTTTTCAAAGATGCGCACCGTGCCGAACGCCACCGTGGAAGTCAGGATCAGCGGCACGAGCAGTTCATAGCCGCCGGAAATCTCCGCGATAAGGAAGATGGCGGTCATCGGAGCCTGCATCACGGCGGCCATCAGGGCGGCCATCCCCACCAGGACGAAATTCTGCTCGGGGACGTTCATCCCCACGAGGTTGAAACAGCGGGCGACTACGAAGCCGAGTATCGCCCCGGAAAAGAGCGTCGGGCCGAAAGTTCCTCCGACTCCCCCACCCGAATTGGTCAGGGTCATCGCCACGATCTTGAAAAACAGAATGAGCAGGAAAAACACCGGCACACCCCAGCGGTAATCCATAAGGAAAGACAGCAGACTGTGGTTCTCGACCATTATCTCCTCCCCTTTGAGCAGGCTGTGAAGGTCGGAATAGCCCTGTCCGTACAACGGCGGGAAGAGGAAAATCAGCACCCCAAGACCGGCGGCGCACAGCAGCCACCTCAGATAGACGTTCCGCAGCTTGCCAAGCTTGTCCTCCAGATAGAGCGTACCGTTGGTGAAATACAACGAAAACAGGCCGGCCACAGCCCCCAGCACCACATAGAAAGGGAGATTCCCCATGGAGAATGGGGTCAGGGCGCAGGCGAATACGGGTGTCTGGCCGCGAAAAACGTAGGACACCACCGTGGCCGAAATCGTGGCGACGAGCATCGGCAGCATCGACTTCATCGACACGTTGAAAAGAAGAATCTCCAGAGTGAAGAGCATCCCCGCGAGAGGAGCCTTGAATATGCCCGCCACGGCGGCGGCTGCCCCGCAGCCCAGAAGCACCGTCACGCTGCGGTACGACAATCCGCAGACCCTGCCGACATTGGAGCCTATGGCCGCGCCGGTATAGACGATAGGGGCCTCGGCTCCCACCGAACCACCGAAACCGATGGTAAAAGAGGACGTAAGCACCGATGACCAGACGTTATGCGGCTTGATCCGAGATTCGTTGCGGGAGACGGCGAGGAGAACCTTGGTGACTCCGTGCCCGATGTTGTCCTTCACGACAAAACGCAGCAGCATGAGCGAAATCAACATTCCGACACCCGGAAACACGAGGAAGCCCCACTCCAGGCCGCCACCTCCACAAGTCCTGTCAACCCAGGTGCCAATCACGCTTATCGCCCAGTCAAGGACAACGGCGGCGCACCCAGAGAGCACGCCGACCAAAAAACTTGAATACAGAAGCTTGTTCTGTTCGGATATTTTCGCACCAATCTTATTCAACAGCATCGGACTGGTCATCATCACCTCCGTACTGGGAGATATTCTCATCCGGAAGGGTTCCGCCCTCATCTCCGGACTCGCCCGCCGTTCCGGCCACCTGCTCGTTCTCGGCATCCTCTTCTCCCTCGAGCCACCTCTCTATATCATCCGCATCATCGATCTTGACCTTAATCTTGACGAGATAGATGGCATCCGGGATCTCTACCATCACGGCATAGAAAGGAGTTC
>CAVGYS010000244.1:0-2026 GCA_963633505.1 Oscillibacter sp. MSJ-31 | reverse complement strand
TCTCTACATAGTCGGAACGGCCGTGGGGACGGAGGACGCCGCTTCAGCGAAACCTCTCACAAGGAACGCCGACGGTTCGTTCACCTACACCGGAACTCTCGCCGCCGACAGCTGGTATCAGTTCATCTTCGACCAGAAGAACCTCACTCCTTCATTCTCGATGGGAGATGCGTTCAACAAGATCAAATATTCCACCAAGACGACTGCCGCGGCATTTGAAAACAAGTACGAGGGCAAATACACTCTCACCGTCTATCCGGCAAAGGGGAATCTTGCCGTGAAGAGGAACTTCGACCATGTCATCGCGGCTGACGGCGGAGTGAATCCCATGGACGAGAACTTCGACGGAGAAAGGACTTTCAAGGTGATGGAAAACAGAGACTGGTGCATGGACCTGGGCATCATTGGCGTCAACCATAAAGGCAAGGTCACCTATGTGGATGCGGACGGCAGCGGGATAACCATAAACAAGGAATACAAGCTCTGCGGAGAGAACTCCCTCTGTTTCGAACTCACCGATCAGGCTGAAGGCGCGGCAGGCAGCGACGGTCAGATTTTCCGTAGCGCTGACAACTGCCAGCCTAAGGCGGAGTGGGACAAGACCTATACGGTGATTATTCAGATGCTCTATGAGGGCGAAGAGGACAGCAAGAAGATTCCGGTCATCTGCGAAGGTGCGCTCGGAGCGCATTGGACTGTCAATTCTGAAGGCGGCTATGGTTCCACCGACTGGTCAACAGATATAGGCGTCGAACTTCAGAACGGCGTTCCGGCTCTCATTCAGGCCCAGTTCCTCGGCAACGGAGCATGGGGCGGCTGCTTCAACTTCTACATCCGTACTGCCGGCACGGGCGCGGGCTACAAGCTCTACATCGACGGCATTCAGATAGGCTACGACGACTGATGGACAGGTCTGGATTATACACGGTGATCGCCGGCATGCTTGTCGTGCCGGCGGAGGACGAATAGGGAAAGTGGCGCGTCTGTGCGTCTTGCTCGTTAAGCATTAAAACTTGGGCTGAATCGATGATTTTTTTCGCCGGTTCAGCCCAAGATTTTAACGTGACAGATGGAAACGTCAGTCGACCCGGAGTTCGGAGATGCTGATTCCCAGCAGTTTCATTTTGCGGAGGACGGCCGGCCACTCGCTCTCCAAGAATTCGCGCCGGAGGCTTGACAGCACCTTGTCCCGGGCGTCGGGGGCGACGAAATAGCCTATGCCTCGTTTGTTGTAGATGACCCCGTCGTCGGTGAGTTTTTCGTAGCTGCGCATCACCGTGTTCGGGTTCACCCCGATCTCCGCCCCATATTCCCGGACGGACGGAATCCGGTCTTCGCCCTTCATCTCCTCGGAGAGTATCTTCTCGCAGATTACGTCCGCAATCTGGAGATATATGGATTTGTTTCCGTTGAATTCCATATCCCTGAGGTTTAGTGTTTTACGGTTTTCACGCGGAAGTATGTCCAGACGCAGAGGGCGAGCGTTATGAGGATGCTGACGCTGTTGGTCGCCCATTTTATGGCGTTGATGATGCGTTCCGGGTCGTCGAGACTGTCGAGCCAGTCGAAGAGACCTTCTCCGAGATGAACCATTACCGGGGAGAGAATCATGCTCGCTGCCATTGACACGAGAATCATCACGAGTATGGTCTTGCCGATTTTGTTCTTCTTGAAATAGAGCGCTCCGAGCAGGAAGGTGAGTGTCCATGAAATGATGTTCAAGGCCACGCCCCCGAAAACCTCGCCGCCTGAGAATAATTGGATGTCAAGCCCTCCGTTATTGATGTCGCACAGTTCGTTGAACCGCTGCACGCCTTTTGCCGCCGTCGTGACGAGAGTTTCTCCGCATTCCGGATCGACGAGACAGAGGAGGCTGTCGGCGGCGAGGGCTATGGCGACGTATGCGAGAGGGGCGAGAATGGCCGTGTTGATGAACATCGCGAGGAATTTCTCGAGGGACGACGCCGGAATCATCGTGTAGAATCCGCCGCTGCGCTTGTCGGTGAAGAACCCGTATGCCTTCGAC
>CAVGYS010000243.1:0-2044 GCA_963633505.1 Oscillibacter sp. MSJ-31 | reverse complement strand
TCGGGCTGGTAGAGGACTATCTGGGAGTTTTCCATAATCAGTTGCTGGTTGTTGAGTGTTGAGTGTTGAATGTTGAATGTTGAATGTTGAATGTTGAGTGTTGAATGTTGAGTGTTGAGTGTTGAGTGTTGAATGTTGAATTAGCCATGAATTAGACATCAATTCTTGGATGATCGGTTGCCTCGTAGAACTGTTTCGGGTTCAGCTGCTCCAGCGGACAGGTGCTGATGGTGTCGAAGATGGCCTGGGCGGTGCCCGGCTTGTCGTAGGGATTGGAGGCCGTGGCCGCGATTGCCCGGAAGGCGGGGGAGAGGATCCTGTCCAGCCCGGCCTTCATGTCCTCATACGTGGCCCGGACATCCACCACGCTCGCGCCCCTGGCGCGCCCCTTCTGCCGGTCGCCGATATTCAACGTAGGTATATGGAATGAGGGGGCTTCAATCAGTCCGCTGGAACTGTTCCCGACCACTGCCGCTGCATACTGCAATGCGGAATAATAGCGTCTGCGCCCCAGGGAGGCGACGGCGATGGCCCGGTCCCTGTGTCCGGCCACATAGCCGTTGACCTTCGACAGGATGACCCTGCCGCCGGTATCGGAATTGGGCAACGTGAACAGCAGCCGGTATTCGCCGTTCACTTCCGCCAGGGCCTTCAGCAGGTCGTCGCACTGCCCCGCGGCGGTATGGTGTTCCATGGTGACGGGGTGGAACGTCACCACCAGAAACCGGTCTCCCAACCGGAAGCCGAGGCTGTCCTCCAGATCCTTCAGCGGCATCGTCTCCGTCTGGCGGATGTTGTTCACGCCCAGGGCCCCGACATAATGCACGCGGTCCGGCTGTTCTCCCATCTGTATGACGTGGCGGCGGTACTCCTCCGTGCTGGTGAAATGGAGATGGCTCAGCTTGGTGATGGCATGGCGGATGGCATCGTCGTAGGCACCCTCCGTCACCTCCCCTCCGAAGAGGTGCGCCACCGGTATCCGGTATATCAGGCACGCCTGGGCGGCGGCCAGCATCTCATAGCGGTCGCCGAGGATGACGGCCATGTCCGGCTGCAGGTCTTCCAGCGCGTCTGCAAAGCCTATCGTCGCCAGCCCCATCGACTTGACCGTCCCGTTGGCGGTTTCGGACGACAGGAGCATCTCCACCTTCTTGTCTATGGCGAAGCCGTCGGCCTCAATCTCCTTGTATGTCAGTCCGAACTCCGGGGAGAGATGCATATTGGTGGCTATGATCTGCAGCCGGCAGGCGGCAGAATCCCTGACCAGCCGCATCAGCGGACTCAGCAGTCCATACTCGGCCCGGGTGCCCGTGAAGAAACAGATTTTCCTCATCTATTTATGACTATCAATGGAAATTCGGGTTAAAGCTCAATAAGCTCATCTTCGGCAAAATCGCGCTTGGCGGTCTGCCCCATCACCTCGTCCCACTTCATGGGCGAGATGCCGTTTCCCGGACGCTTCACGATAAGGTTGTCTTCCGTAAAGGCCTCCCTCGCCCGGATGTCCCGTGCGGCCACGATGCTCTTGCGGGCGACGGCCCTGTTCTTCCGCTCGCTCCCGCTCACACGCTTCGTGCCGTCTCCGCCGACGGCCAGCTCGATGTTGCGGATGGCGCTGACCATCGCCTTCAGCTCCTGCGGTTCGAGGGAAGCCTTGTGGTCTGGGCCCTTCATGTTTCTGTCGAGCGTGAAGTGCTTCTCGATCACCTGTGCTCCCAGGGCTACGGCCGCGATGGGCACCTCGATGCCTTGGGTGTGGTCGGAATAGCCCACCTTCGTGCCGAAATCCCGTCGGATGGCGAGCATCGCCCTCAGGTTGACATCCTGCATCGGTGTCGGGTATTCCGTGTTGCAATGCAGGATGGTGATTTGCTCCTTAGTCAGGCCGTTGTCCGTCAGCACCTGCATGGCCGCCCTGATGTCCTCCTCGTCACACATTCCTGTGGACATGATGACGGGTTGATGGAACTGCGCAATCTTCCGCAGATAGGGAAGATTGGTGATTTCCCCGGAGGGGATTTTCCACAGTTGCAAATCTAAAGAG
>CAVGYS010000242.1:527-2057 GCA_963633505.1 Oscillibacter sp. MSJ-31 | reverse complement strand
CGAGGAACTTGTGCTCGGCGAACGGGGGCAGAGACGGCGAGATTGCCGAATGGAGAGCATGAGCACGTAGAGGACGTAGAGCACCACGCCGATGCGGTCTCTCTTCGGTCTGCGTATGTTCTCCGTTCCGTTCATCTTTTCATCTCGGTGGCCGGCTTGTCAGCTTCCCCTACTTCCGAACCCATGGACTTGAGCCTCTGCGCCACGTTGTATCTCCCGCCGGCCTTGGCGAGGTCGTAGTACTTCTGCGCGTTGGCGATTTCGAGCTCCTTGAGGACCGCCTTGCCCTGCTCGACCTTGGCCATGGTGGTCTCGATGGCGAGGCTTGTCCATATCACCATCCCGAAGAGGAAGAAAGTGTAGATGATGTGGATGAAGTACTTGCCCACGTTGAGCCTGAGCAGGAACTCTCCCTTCATCACCGCCATGAAGACGTTCTTCAGCAGGGTCCTTATGTCGGACAGTTTCCACACCTTCATACCTTCTCCGCTATTCTGAGTTTCGCGCTGCGTGCGCGCGTATTGTTCTCGATTTCAGACTGTTGCGGCAGTATCGGCTTGCGGTTGACGGCCTTGAGAGGGGCCGCGCTCCTCCCGAACTCGTCCTTGGTCAGAGTCCCGTCGGTCCGCCCGCTGCGGATGAAGTTCTTGACCATCCTGTCCTCGAGGGAGTGGTAGGTGATCACCACGAGCCTCCCGCCCGGACGCAGGGAGAGGGCGGCTCCCGTCAGGAATTTCTCCAGGGAGCGCATCTCGTCGTTGACCTCTATCCGGAAGGCCTGATAGACCTTGGCGAGGAACTTGTGCTCGGCGAACGGGGGCAGAGACGGCGAGATTGCCGAATGGAGTTCGTCAGTGGTGAGGATGGGAGCTTTGTCCCGGGCCTCCACGATCTGACGGGATAGCCTGTGGGCGTTGTCCAGCTCGCCGTAGAGCCTCAGGATGCGCTCCAGCTCCTCTTGCGTATAAGAATTGACGATATCCGCGGCGGTCTTGCCGCCCTGCGCGTTCATCCGCATGTCCAGCGGGGCGCTGTAGCGGAAGGAGAAACCCCTGTCCGCCGTGTCGAACTGGTGGGAGCTGACCCCCAGGTCGGCCAGGATGCCGTCCAGAGAGTCGAACCCTTCCTGCGCTCCGTGGAGCAGGACATAATTGTGTATGAATCTGAAATTGTTGCGTATCAGCGTGAGCCTCGGGTCGTCCGGGGCGTTTGCGAGAGCGTCGGCGTCGCGATCGAAGGAGAGGAGCCTGCCTTGCGGGGAGAGCCTCCGGAGGATTTCGCGGCTGTGCCCGCCGCCGCCGAAGGTGGCGTCCGCATAGCGTCCGTCCGCCTTCTGTACGAGGGCGTCCACGCTTTCGTGGAGCAGTACCGGATTGTGATATTCTGACATCGCGCCTCTCCCCCTATTTCTTGGAGAGGCTTTCTGCTATGGCAATGAATTCTTCTTCGGAAATGGCCGAGGCTTCGTACTTCTCCCTGGCCCAAATCTCGATTTTGAAATCATTGCCGGAGAAAACCACTTCCTTGTTC
>CAVGYS010000242.1:0-517 GCA_963633505.1 Oscillibacter sp. MSJ-31 | reverse complement strand
TTGTTCACACCTATCGAACTGAGGAGCTTGCGGCTGACGGAAATGCGGCCGAACTTCGGATCCGGCTCCACCACGTCGCGATCCCGCATGTATTCTCTCCAGAATGTTGCGTGCTGTCTGTTGAAAGTCAGGTCAAGCGACTCCTTCAGAGCTCCCGACTGGCGTTCCCATTCTTCCATGGTGTACATCTCCAGGCAAGGCTCGAAAAGGTTCTTCTTGACCACGAACCTGAGGTCGCTCCCCGGGCCCAGCGCGGCCTTGAGCGGCGCGGGGAAGACGAGTCTCCCCTTGTCGTCCAGCTTGGCTGTGTATTCTCCGATGAAAGTGACCATAATTAACCCTTATACGCAGCCTCAAAGGTAGTGATTTTTTTTACATTCTCTTACATTTCTTTCCAAATTTTTACACTTCCCCTCTCTGCGCCGTCGTCCGCCTTCCTGCGTCGATTTCCGTCGAATGTGCGGCCAAAAGGGCTTCTTGTGGCAAATTTCCGTTATATTTGTGTGAAGTATGTACA
>CAVGYS010000241.1:0-2065 GCA_963633505.1 Oscillibacter sp. MSJ-31 | reverse complement strand
CGCGCTACTATGTCACAGTGACAGGGCGCGCCGACGGGGCCTCCAACTTCGCCGCGAACAACAAATGGGGATTCTTCCCTTCGGCGGCCCTGAAATGGAATGTCAAGAACGAGAAGTTCCTCAAAGGGGTCAGGTGGATTGACGAACTCGCCGTCCGTTTCAGCGCGGGGCGCACGGGAAATGACGCCGTCGATGCCTACAGGAGCCTCGAAAAACTTGCCACGAACTCCAAAGGCTACATCTTCGGCGGCAGTCAGGAAGCGGCCTACTACCGGGGTCAGCTTCCGAGTCCGGATCTCACATGGGAAAAGACCGACCTGTACAATCTCGCGGTTGACATGTCATTCTTCAACAGCCGTCTCAACATCACGGCGGAGGGCTATGTCTCCAAGACCCGCGACCTTCTCATGGAGGTGCGCGTCGCGGATCAGACGGGTTTCAGCACCCATTTCGTGAACCTCGGAAACACCTCCAACTACGGAGCCGAGCTTTCCATAGAGAGCCGCAACATCGTGCGCCGCAACTTCACATGGACCACGAACCTCACATTCTCTCACAACACCCAGACGGTCGATGACATCGGAACTTCCGAGTATATCTCGGTGGCCGATTCCGGCGGAAACAACCCGTTCATGATGCACGGCTTCGTCAAGGGCTACCCGCTCAACTCCCTGTGGGGATTCCGCTACGCGGGGGTCTGGCACAATCTCGACGAGTTCAAGCGCAACGAGGTCACCCGCGCCTACACCTCGGCGTCAGTCCTGACCGAGGCCAACTACGCCTCCTATCTCGGAACGCCGCGCTATCACGACATCAACGGGGACGGGACTCTCGACCAGAACGACCTCGTCTATCTCGGCAACGCCGATCCGTGGCTCTACGGAGGTTTCCAGAACACGTTCACATTCTTCGGCAGCCTCAAACTCGGAGTCTATGTCGCATATTCATTCGGAGGCAGAATCTATAATTTCTCCGAACTCTACATGGCCGGCGGAAACAACACCAACCAGTACCGCTACATGGTGAACTCCTGGCATCCTGTCCGCAACCCCGATTCCGACTACCCTCGCGCCGGAGGCTCGATGAGCAAGGACGTGCCGAGCGACCGTATGGTCTATGACGCATCCTACATAAGGCTCAAGAACGTCTCTATCGGCTACACCTTCGACCTTTCCGGGAAAGTCAGGTGGATGAAGGATCTGACCCTGAGCGTCAGCGGCGAGAACCTTCTCCTTTGGAAGAAGTACAACGGCTTCGACCCGGACGTCTCCTACTCGGGTTCGGACAGCGAGTCATCCACCCTGAGGCGTCTCGACATGGGCGCGTATCCGAAGGCGCGCACCATCGTTTTCAGCATTCAGGCAAGATTCTGACGGAGGGGACTTTAAAATTTACAGGAAATGAAAGCAAAAGACATAATACCGGCATTTTTAGCGGCGGTCCTTTTCCTTCCTTCGTGCAGTCTGAAGGAGGACGACTCGACCTTCGCGACTTCAGGGAACTTCTACAAGAACGCGCAGCAGTGCCGTGCGGCCTTGAACACCTGCTACATCCCCATGAAGGACATGTATTCCTACAAGATGCTGCTCGCCACAGAGTGCGTCACCGACATCGCCTACTCGCGCTCCGCGACTCAGGACGCGTTTCTCGACATCTCCCCGGCCAATCCGCGCTTCGGAGCCGATGTCTGGAAAAGCGGCTATCAGGGCGTGCGCTGGTGCAACGGCGCGATTGCCGGCATCGAGGGATCCCCGCTCGCGGACGACGTGAAGGCTCCGCTCGTGGCCGAGGGCAAGATCATGAGGGCGTTCTACTACTGGATTCTCACCTGCTTTTTCGGAGACGTGCCGTTCTACACTGAGGACGTCGCCGACGAAGCCGTGCTCGCGAAGGTCGCGAAACTTCCGAGAATGTCGGCGGACGAGACCCGTGACTGGCTCATAAACGACCTTCAGGGCTGCCTTCCGTCCCTTTCCAAGATCCGCTCCAGCGAGATTTCCGACAACAGGGCCGGCGCGGCCGTGGGCTATGTGCTGCTCTCCAAGCTCGCCCAGTGGAACAAGAG
>CAVGYS010000240.1:0-2074 GCA_963633505.1 Oscillibacter sp. MSJ-31 | reverse complement strand
CGTCGTGCTCGTTGGCGCGACCACCGAGAACCCCTCTTTCGAGGTGATCACTCCCCTTCTGTCCCGTTGCCAGGTGTTCGTGCTGAAGAGTCTCGGCATGGAAGACTTGCAGCAGCTCCTCGACAGGGCCTTGACCCGGGATGAGATCCTGTCAACCAAAAAGATAGAAGTATCGCAGACGGAGGCTCTCTTCAGGTACAGCGGCGGCGATGCACGCAAGCTGCTGAACATCCTCGAACTGGTGACGGACGCCGCCGCAGGCAAGGACAAGGTAGTGATAGACAATGCCTCCGTCACTTCCTGCCTTCAGGACAACGTAGCAGTCTATGACAAGGACGGTGAGATGCACTACGACATCATTTCGGCCTTCATCAAGAGCGTCAGGGGTTCGGATCCGAACGCCGCCGTGTATTGGATGGCACGGATGCTCGACGGCGGGGAGGACCCCCTTTTCATCGCACGCCGTCTCTGCGTGCTTGCCGCCGAAGACATCGGGCTTGCCAATCCCAACGCGCTGCTGCTCGCCGAGGCGACCTTCCGCATAGTGCATGAGATAGGCATGCCGGAGGCCCGTATCCCCTTGAGCGAATGTGCGATATATCTTGCAAGCTCACCCAAGAGCAATTCGGCGTATCTTGCCATAAATGCCGCGCTCGAGGCGGCCAGGGGCGACTCTCTCGCCGCCGTGCCGCTGTATCTGCGGAACGCCCCCACCAAACTTATGGCCGAACTCGGATATTCCGACGGGTACAAATATGCCCACGACTTCCCCGGGCACTTCGCCGGGCAGGAATACATGCCCAAGGGCTATGAGGGGCGGGTGTTTTATCAGCCGCAGGAGAACCGTCACGAAGATTCACTCAAGGCTTATCTCCTCTCCTGCTGGCCGAAATATTACTCGAAGTGACAAGAAGCTCCTGTTATGGAAGCGGGATTGTCAGTTTCTGCCCCGGCCGTATCTTGTCACTCTTCATCCCGTTGGCTTTCTTGATGTTGTCAGCGCTCACCCCGGGATATTTCTTGGCGATGGTGTAGAGGGAATCCCCTTGGCGCACCGTATATGTCCTCGGTTTTGAGGCTGCGGCGGTGGAGGAGGTGGACTTGCTTGAGGAGGAAGAGGACGTCGATGAAGATTTGCTTGAAGAAGGAGTCTTGGTGGCACCGTAGATGTAGAGCGTCTGCCCGGCCCTGATGTTGGCGGACTTGAGGTTGTTCCATTTCTTTATCTGGTTGACGCTCACTCCATAGCGGGAGGCGATACGTCCCAGATAGTCTCCACTCTTGACCTTGTAGGCTATTCTCTGCTGCCCCGCCGTCCTGCTGCCGGCACGCTGGATGTCCTTCAGGACCTTCTGGCTCATTAGGGAATCCGCCTTGAAGTTGTACAGGGAATCCCTGTCCGCCTCGAGGAAGGCGTTTGTCCAGGTGTATGGCAGTTTGAGGACATAGCCCTTGCTGTTGCCGGGGATGATCTCGTGGACGTACTGCGGGTTGAGATTCTTCAGAGCGTCCATCGGCACCCCGACGACAGAGTTGATCTGCACGAAGTGGAGGTTCTTGTGAATCTCGAAAGTGTCGGTCTGGGCCGGCATTCCCACGTTCTGCGTCATTATCCCGTATTCCTTGTGGTAGGTCATCGCGTACATGGCTCCCACGAACGCCGGCACGTAACCCCTCGTTTCTCTCGGGAGATACGGGTAGATGCTCCAGAAGTCCCTGCTGCCCCCGGCTCTGCGGATGGCCTTGGAGACGTTGCCGGCACCGCAGTTGTAGGAGCTGATGGCCAGAGCCCAGTCCCCGAATATCTTGTAGGCGTCGCGCAGGTAGCGTGCGGCCGCGTCCATGGCTTTCTCCACGTCGAGCCTTTCGTCCACGAAAGAGTTGATTTCCAGACCATAATTGCGAGCCGTGCTGTACATGAACTGCCAGATGCCCCGGGCTCCGGCACGCGAGGTGGCGACCGGGTTGAGCATCGATTCTATCACGGCCATGTATTTCAGCTCGAGCGGGAGTCCATATCTGTTCAGAACCTCCTCGAACATCGGGAAATAATAGTTGCTCAGGCCCATCACCC
>CAVGYS010000239.1:0-2081 GCA_963633505.1 Oscillibacter sp. MSJ-31 | reverse complement strand
CCGTGAAGTTGAGCAGATCCCCCACCAGAAGCACGTTCTGCCGGCATACGTCCGCCGTGACGTCCGTGCGGATCAGCCTCCTCAGACTGTCAAGGACGTAGAACCTCCCTTCGGCATCGAAGACGTACGCCAGCGATGCCCTGTTCTCGTTCTCCGTGATGAAGATGTGGCGTATGTCCAGCCCGCCGTTATCGATGCTCTCCACCTGCGCCTTACCGTCCGCAAGCTTGAGGTGAAAGAGCCCGCCTTGAGAGTCGGTGAGCATATAGCCCTCGTCGTATGACTTGTGGTGGCTCGGATTGCCCGATATGATTCCCGCAGGGAAGCTGAACCTCACTGAGTCCAGCGCCTCGTTGAAGCTCCTCTCAAGGGCCGCGTTGCTCCTGTTGGTCGCCATCCGGATGATCTTGACGCCGTCCCTGCGGGCTACCAGGGCATATTCCGGATCCTCAAGCTCGAGCCTCGGGGGATTGGACTCCATCAGCATGTGGACATTGGAGGATTCGGTGTTGACGTCTTTCGGAGCCGAAGAGAAGATGATGTTGTTGCGCTCAATCTCCTCTCCGGTGAACTGGCGGCCGTTGATGGTCTCGGGGGCCTTGTCCCTGCTGTAGAGGACTCTGTGGTAGAAGAACGGAAGGACGCTGTCGCCGTATTCGCGGCCTTGAGTATCCGTGAACACGTAATCCCTGCCGGACCTGTCCGAGAGCGACACGAAATCGCCGACGGTGCAGCTGTAGAGGGTGAAAGGGGTGGAGTATGACTCCGCGGTGATGATGTGCCAGAGCCTCGGGACGAGCCACAAGGTCAGCAGCAGCGCTATGAGTGACAAATAAACGTATCCTGTCTTTTTCATTTTTTCCTGCCTTTTTTATTGGTTTCCGTCCTTGAACCTTCTCACGCTGAGGTGGATCAGCAGTACCGCGAGGAGCGTCGTCACCACGAAAATCGGCAGAATGCCCCTCCTGTAGGCCATCGCCTGGGGTGAGAGATAGAATGCGCTCAGCAGAGCGAACGTCAGCACCGTCTCCGCCAGTTTCATCTTCCATCCCGGTTCGAGGCAGACCGCGCCACCCCAGACATAAGCGCAGAGCCCGGCGCAGTACCAGGTCAGAAATGAGAAGAGAATCCTCCACACTATGTCGATGACCAGATAACGGCTCAGAAACAGGGCCAGTGCCGCAGCCTGCACGAGGAAGAATCCGAGAAGCACGCAAATCCCGTAGCCCTGCATCACGGCAACGGTCTCCGTCTGCGGCACGGGAAGATGGAGGGTGAGTTTGAGACATTTCCTGTGGCTCTCCGGGAGGAACTGGGCCGCCGCGAGGACGAGCCCGCAGATTACGGGGAGATAGATGAGATTGTCCACCAGGACGGAGTTTTTCCCGACCGCGTATCCCCACAGGAAGTCATACCCGTGCAGGGAGGCGTTCTTCGCGAGGGCCAGAAAATCGTATGCCGTGAATCCGGCGAGCATAAGGGCGAGGCAGGCTATGATTCCGCCTGTCTTGAGCCATTCTTTATAGATAAGGGACTTGATCATGGTGTCAATATTTTCCGGTAAGACCGATGAATGCGTCTTCGAGGTTCATCTTTTCCGAGCTGAGGCCCGCTGTGCCGATGCCGTCGGCAGCGAGCCTTGAGCGTACTTCGCTCTCCGGGGCGAATGAATAGAACTCCGTCTTTCCCCTGTATTCCGATGGATTGAGGATGAAGTCCGCCGACGGGAGGGAGGTTGAGCCTCCATTGCTGTAGCTGTACTTGACGAGGCTCCCCGTCAGGGCGCTGATCCTGCCGTGGAAGAGGATGTCGCCGTAGTCCATGATGATGCAGTCGTCCACGAGTTTCTCCACGTCCTGTATGATGTGCGAGGTCATGAAGACCGTTTTCTCCTCCGACTTGGCATAGTCGCGCAGATACTCTATGAACAGCCTCCTGTAGCCCGGGTCGAGCCCGAGAGAGAAGTCGTCCAGCACGAGCAGGTCCGCGTTCTGCGCCAATATCAGCCCGAGTGCGACCTGGGACTTCTGCCCGTTGCTCATGTTTGAGATTTTCTGCCCCGGGGCCACCTTGAGCCTTGA
>CAVGYS010000238.1:1281-2096 GCA_963633505.1 Oscillibacter sp. MSJ-31 | reverse complement strand
CGTCAGGGCCGCATGCACATCATGGGCGAGATGCTCAAGACCATCAGCGAGCCTCGTGAGGACTACAAGCCGTTCGTTCCGCGCATCGTCCAGATTCGTGTTCCTGGCGAGTTCATCGGCGCGATCATCGGCAAGGGCGGAGAGGTCATCCAGAAGATTCAGAGGGAGACCGGCACCATAGTCACCATCACGGAGGAGCAGAACAACGGCGTCAGCGAGGGTGTCGTTGACATCTTCGGCGACAACAAGGAGTGCATGGACAAGGCTCTCGAATGGATCAACGGCATCTGCGCCGTTCCTGAGGTCGGCACTGTATATCACGGCAAAGTCGTTTCCATCCTTGAGTTCGGCGCGTTCGTGGAGATTCTTCCGGGCAAGGAAGGCCTGCTCCACATCAGCGAACTTGACTGGAAGAAGACCGACAAAGTCGAGGATGTTCTCAATGTCGGCGACGAGGTTGACGTGAAACTGCTCGAAATCGACGCCAAGACCGGCAAGATGCGTCTTAGCCGCCGCGCCCTCATGGAGAAGCCGGAGGGATATGTCGAGCCTGAGCGCAGACCTCGCGACGACCGCAGAGGCGACAGAGGCCCTCGCCGTGACGACCGCAGGGACAGCCGCGGGCCGCGCCGTGACGGAGACCGCCGCGACGACCGCAGGGGAGACAGAGGCCCTCGCCGTGACGACCGCAGGGGAGACCGTGCGCCGCGTTACGACCAGGACGCTCCGAAACCGGAGTCCCCGGCTTTCGACAACGGGAACGGAGACGATTCTGACATTCTGTACTAAAGATATATATGTATATGAAGAGGGGG
>CAVGYS010000238.1:0-1271 GCA_963633505.1 Oscillibacter sp. MSJ-31 | reverse complement strand
CCCATATATATAGTTCCGTCCATGTCGAAGGCGACATGCTTCACTTTCCGGAGCTTCGCCATGTCCGCCCCGGAAAGTTTGTCATTCTTATGCAGGTATTCTGTCATTGTCTATGTCCGCAGCCCTTTTCGACGTCCATGTCCGCGGTCATTTTCCATGTCCATGCATATGTCCGCAATCCTTTTCGGCGTCTTTGTCGTCCGGAATATGCCCGTCCTGGCTGTGATTCCGCAAAGTTAGCACTTTTCAGGATATGCCCGGCCTATTCCGATGGCCGTATTTCACGGACTGTGTATCCCTCACTGCGCAGAAGCGGGGTCTGCTTTGCGGCGACGCTGCGTCTGAAGCGGTTCCAGTTCTTGTTCTCCGGGGCGCTCCACTGGACTTCGCTGATGGCGAGAAGTCGCGGAAGAAGCATGTATTCAAGATGTTCCGGGGTCCGTATGAACTCCGTCCAGAGATTGGCCTGTACGCCGAGGATATGATGCCGCTTGTCCTGCGGGATGCCCTCGAGAGGCTCGTAGGAATAGCATTTCTCGAGAGGGACATAATGTCCGATGCCTACGGGTTCGCGGAGAGGGTCATGGCCCTGGCAATAGTCGAGATAGCAGCAGTCGGTCGGAGTCATGATTGCGTCAAAGCCCTTTTCCGCCGCCAAGATTCCGCCTTTCACGCCTCTCCACGACATCACTGTCGCTCCCGGTGCGAGTTCGCCTTCAAGAATCTCGTCCCAGCCTATCACCTTCCTGCCCTTGTCGGCGAGCATCTTCTGCACCCTCGCCGTCACATAGTTCTGGAGATAATGCTCCGCCGTCCAGTCCGCGCTGTCCTTCAGCCCAAGCTCCCTGATTTTCGCCTGACAGGCCGGGCATTCCCTCCATCTGTCCTTGGGGCATTCGTCCCCTCCGATGTGGATGTATTCGCCGGGGAATATGTCGCAGATTTCGCTGAACACATTGTCAAGGAACTCGAACGACGACTCTTTGCCCACGCAGAGAACATCCTTGGCTATGTCCCAGACCGTGTAAACCTCGTAAGGGCCGCCGGTGCAGCCGAGTTCCGGGTAGGCGGCGAGAGCCGAGACGAGATGGGCGGGGAGGTCTATCTCGGGCACGATTTCAATCCCCCTGTCCGCCGCGTAACGTACGACGTCACGGAGCTGCTCCTGAGTGTAGAAGCCCCCGTAACGGATTCCGTCGTTGTGGTTGATGTCCCAATCGACCATCGTCCCGTTTCTCCACGCCCCGATTTCCGTGAGGAGGGGGTATCTC
>CAVGYS010000237.1:0-2122 GCA_963633505.1 Oscillibacter sp. MSJ-31 | reverse complement strand
GTATATAGAAGAGGTGACGGCACGATTCCTGCAAAGTGAATCGCCCGTTCGAATAAATGAACAATGATGAAGAAGACAATCTCATATCTTTTGTGCCTGCTCGTTCTCGGAGCTTGTGCCAGAACCGTCGAGGCCGGAAAAAACGATGCCTCCAAGAGGTATTTCGACGCCTGGATGCAGGTCAATCATCCGGGACTCACCCCGACGGAACTTGGGGCTTACGTGCTTTCCGACGAGCAGGGTGAGGGAGAACAGGTCGGCGAATCGGACAAGTACGTGCGCCTGAACTATACCCTCAGTTCTCTGGACGGCAACGTCTCCTCCACGAGCCGGCCGGATCTTGCCCGGCAGCTCGGGACGTGGAGCGAGTCGTCCTGGTGCGGTCCCGTCGTCTGGACTCTGGGAGAGGGGTATCTTTCCGCCGGACTTGACGAGATGCTTTCCACGATGCGTGTGGGGGGCAGGCGCGAGACGGTCATCCCCGGCTGGCTGATGACCACGGCCCGCTATGACACCGCTCAGGAATATCTGGACAACGTCAGCGGAACCAGCGCGATATACGATATCGAGCTGCTCGAGACCATCGAGGACATCGACAAGTGGGAGATTGACTCCCTCGGGCGTTTCTTCGCCCTCAATTATCCTTCGCTCAGCGTCAGCGACTCCCTGAAATACGGGTTCTATTACGTGCAGACCAAGGCTCCGGTCGTGGAGTCGTCGAGTGCGGAGAGCGAGGATGAGGACGAGGACGATGAAGAGTCGGATGCCGGCTTCCCTGCCGACACGACCATTTATATCAATTATACCGGACGTCTGCTGAACGGAAGGGTGTTCGACACCACCGTGGCGGACACGGCCAAGATGTACGGCATCTACAGTTCTTCCAAGACGTACTCTCCGATATCGGTGCAGTATGATTACGACGACTATACGGCCATCACGATCACGAGCGACAAATCGTCCGTGATTGACGGCTTCTCCTATATGTTGTGGAGGATGGGGCCTTTCGAGGCGGGCACGGGAGTGTTCATCTCAAGCCTGGGCTATTCCTCCAGCGGGTCGGGAAGTTCAATCCCGGCATATTCTCCTTTGAGATTCGATATCGAGGTGGTTGAGAAACCATAGAAGTTTTTGTTTTATAAAATATGGCATCTGCAGCGTTGGCTCCTACGGAGCTTGGAACAGAGAAGGTTGGAAAGTTGCTTAAGATGTATGCGGTTCCGGGCATCATAGCCCAGACCGCCGCATCTTTGTATAACATGGTGGACAGCATCTACATCGGGCATATCCCCGGTGTGGGTTCGGCGGCGATCAGCGGACTTGCCGTGACGTTTCCGCTGATGAATCTGTCCGCCGCCATGGGCACGTTGGTCGGAGTCGGGGCCACCACCCTGATTTCCGTGCTCCTCGGACAGAAGAACTATGAGACGGCACGCAAGGTGCTCGCCAACGTCCTTACGCTCAACCTTATCATCGGGGCGTTGTTCTCTCTTGTCACGATAGCGTTCCTGGACCCGATACTGAGGTTTTTCGGAGCGAGTGACGTTACTCTCCCGTTTGCTCGGGACTATATGCTTATCATTTTGATAGGCAACGTGTTCACACATCTGTACTTTGGCTTCAACGGACTGGTGAGGGCTTCCGGGCATCCGAAGACGGCGATGGGGCTGACTTTGTTTACCGTCATCTCGAACGCCATACTCGACCCGATTCTCATCTTCGGTCTGGGGATGGGCATCCAGGGTGCGGCCCTGGCCACGGTCATCTGTCAGTTGCTGGCTCTCTGCTACACGATGAAGTTCTTCTTCAACCGGGAGCGCTTGCTGCATTTCCCGAAGCCTCTCTTCCAGATAGACTGGCGGATTGCGAAACAGTCTCTGGCCATAGGCCTGGGGCCGTTCCTGATGAATGCCGCCGCCTGTCTCGTGGCCCTTTTCATCAATCAGCAGCTCGGTAAGTACGGCGGCGACCTGGCGATTGGCGCGTACGGAATCGTGAACAGGCTTACGATGCTCTTCCTGATGATATGCATGGGCTTCAATCAGGGACTGCAACCTATCGCCGGCTACAATTACGGGGCGAGACAATATCACAGGGTCAAGGAGGTGTTCCTCCTTACGGC
>CAVGYS010000236.1:0-2159 GCA_963633505.1 Oscillibacter sp. MSJ-31 | reverse complement strand
GTTCTACCTATCAGCTCATAAATACTCATGTAGGCAACGCGAATCTCGGAGACTTGATTGTGAAGAACAATGTTTTCTGGAGCGCGTCCGGCAAGAAGGAATTCCACCTGTGCGCAAGCCCTTGGGGTGCGAACTATACAGCATTGAATGATGTCGTTCTGACAAACAACACGTTCTATAACCTGAACAACGGTGTGCTGAACGGCGACAGATACAAGGCTCAGATAATGGCGTCCACCGTCAACAGCTTTACCACAGGTGCGAACATCGCCTACGACACCGCTCCGGAAAACAAGGGAGTGACAGGCGTTACTCCTCATTTCACTTGGATGAAAGCTAACAGTATGACGCTTGCAGCCCTAAAGAATGTTACGACCATTTCTACGAACGCGAGCGGTGAGACGATGAAGAGCCTGATAAACATCGCCGAATACTGCGGACTCTTGGGCAGCGATGATTCGGATTTCGGCTATGGTCTGCATAGTCTCATAAACTGGGCGGCAGGCGGCTATACATCGATTGAGTCATGGATTAATCCGTTCACGATTGAGAATGTGGAAGACGGCTACTTCAAGACCACGGAGCAATACTCTTCGTTCGGAGCACAGAGAAAATAGCTTTGAACGATGAACGACAAACATTTAATGACATTGATGAAGGATATGATTAAGAAAATGACTTTGACGGCATTGGGCGGGGCTATGCTTCTGCTGTCCTGCACGACATCGAATCTGGAGAACAGGATTGATGAAATCGACGGCAGGCTGGCGGCGCTTGAGTCCCTCGTGTCCCAGGTGAACGACAATGCGACGGCAGTCAATGCCTTGTATCGCAAGAACTTGCTGATCAGCGAGTACAAGTCGGAAGTCAAGGACGGGAAGGAGGTCGGCTATGACCTCACTTTCTCCGACGGCACCGTCGCCCGCATCGTGTATGGAGCGGAGATGAAAGGCGGCGCCCCGATAATCGGCGTTGACCGCGACGGCGACTGGGCGGTTTCCGTGGATGGAGGCGAGAATTTCACCAAAGTTGAAGGTTCGGACAAGCCCGGTTGCGAGGACGGCTGGACTCCCCGCACTTCCATCGACAGATACGGTTTCTGGATCATTTCTGTCGATGGCGGCAAGACCTGGAACCGTATCTTGAACGATGCCGGCGAGCCGATCAGCGCGAAGGACGGCAAGTCGATGGTTCCGTCCTCGTATTCATTCTTCCGCAAGGTTTCGTTCAATGAGAACACCGGCTTCCTTGACATTGAAACGGTCAGCGGAGGCACGGTCTCCATCCCGGTCCGCAAAGGTTCTTCAATCGAACTCGATTACTATTACGACGGAGCGTACGCCTACGCCGGACGTGATGTCGAGTTCCCTGCGAAGCTTTCGGGAGTGGACAAGGCGGTGTGGACATCGGTTCCTGACGGCTGGCGGGCGAGACTCGAGAAGGACAAGCTCACGGTCACGGCTCCGGAAAACGGGGCTTCGGGAGAATATGAACTGAAGCTGCTCGCCTACACGGAGAACGGCTCAATGACTCCTTACACGTTCAAGTTCAGCTATGACCCCGCACTGATCTTCCTGGACGACTTCACGGGCGATGACATTGACTACCGCTATTGGCTGCGCCACAAGGGAGGATCCGCCCGCTCGGACTGGGATCTTTATCAGGAGGCCGATCCGGCGCAGTCCTACGTCAAGGACGGACTGCTTACTCTCATGGCGGAGAAATATGGCGACAGCTATCGGACGGGGGCGATCAAGACCAAGGGGAAATTCAGTTTCGCCCCTCCGTTCAGGATAGACTGCAGCGCGAGGTTCACGGAGATGGCCGACGGAGTCTGGTTCGCGATATGGACGGCTCCGGACGCCGGCTATATGTGGGGCGAGATTGACATCATGGAGAAAGCCAATTTCGGAACGCGTACCGAGCACACCTGCCACACACAATATACGCTCAACACGACCTCCAGCCGTCAGGACCAGACGAATGCCGGCAAAGGTTCGTGGATGACGGCGGGTGTGTTCAACACTTTCTCCGTTGAGCTTACGGATGACGCCGTCGTCTGGTTCGTCAATGGCGCCGAGGTGTTCAGATACGCCAATGTCCATCATTCCGTCGAAGACCCGGCATATTCCAAGCTCAATGACAAGGAGAAAGAATAC
>CAVGYS010000235.1:0-2187 GCA_963633505.1 Oscillibacter sp. MSJ-31 | reverse complement strand
GGCATCTGCGCGAGAGCGATGGAATCCTGCTGAGCGTGAAGAATGGCGGCCTCGCGGGCCCTGTCTGACTGATAAAAAGTGAACCCTATGAAAATCAGGGCGATGAGAATAAATCCGATTACCGAATTTTTGTCCATTACTTGCTTTCCTCCTCTGCTTTGCGAATCTGCGCCTCAAGGTCCTTGAGCTCGGCTTTCGCCTTTTCTATCTTCTCCTGCATCTGCCTTATGAGCGGTTCGCTGTTCTTTGAAGCAGAGAAAAATCCTATGTTGTTCTCGTAAGTGGTGATATTCTGCTGAAGCGCGCGGTACTTGCCGACCAGAGTGTCCTTCAGGCTGAGAGGAGCCTGTCCCCTGCCCTGACGCGGGCCCTTGGCGCTCGGAGAGAAGAGCGGGAAGGCCTTTTTCATCGCATCGCGGAAAGCCTCGTTGACGTTGTCTTTCTCCTTGTAAGGGACGTGGCCGATAGCCTGCCAGCGCTCGTTGAACGAACGCATCCTCTCGGCATTCGCGGTCTCGTCATCAAGCGGAGCATAGGCGAGGATGTCCTCTATGAGCTTCTTCTTGGCCTTGAGGTTGGCGTAGAAATCATTCTCCGGAGAGGCGTTGGCGTCGCGCTTCTCGAAGAACTCGTCACAGGCGGCACGGAACCTTTTCCAGAGCTGCTCGGACTTCTTGCGCGGCACGGAACCTATCTCCTTCCACTGCTTCTGGAGGGAGATGTACTGATCGGCCGTCTTCTTCCAGTCGGTGCTGTCCTTGAGGGCCTCGGCCTGCTCTATCAGGGCCTGCTTCTTCTCAAGATTGGCATTGAGATTGTCCTTGATGTCGGTGAAATACGCCCTCTTCTTGGAGAAGAACGCGTCGCATCCGGCACGGAAGCGCTCATATATCTTCTGGTTCTCCTTCTTGGTGGCGTAGCCTATCTTGCGCCATTCGGCCTGCAGGGCTTCGATCTCCTTGGTGAGTTCAGTCCACTCGGCGGAACTCTTCACGTCCGCTGCAGCAAGCTCCTCCACCTTGGTGCAGAGAGCCGTCTTCTTCTCGAGATTCTCCTCCTGCTGTTCCTTAAGGCCCTCGAAATGGGCCTGATAGCGCTTGTTGATGACTGCCGTCGCGGCCTTGAAGCGGTTCCAGATGTCCTCACGCTTCTCCTTGGCCACCGGCCCGTATTCCTTCCACTGTTCGTGGAGCTTCTGAAGCTCGTGGAACGCACTCACGACGTTTTCGTTTTCGGAGAGCTTCTCGGCGGCCTCGCAGAACGCCTCCTTGGCCTCGAGGTTCTTGCGGAAGTCCAGGTCACGGAGATCCCTGTTTATCTTGACCATGTCGTAGAACTTCTCGACATAGAACTGATAAGTGTCGTTGATATTCCTATAGGCGGTCGCCGGAACCGGACCCGCGTCGCGCCAGCGGTTCTGAAGCTCGCGGAACAGAGGGAAACGTGCGCTCACGTCCTCCTGGCCCTCCACGAGAGCCTTGAGCTCATCGATCACGGCCTGCTTTTTCGCGAGATTGGCCTCGCGCTGCTCGTCCATCTGACGGTTGTACTCGGCACGCTCTTTCTTGTAGTCGGAATACATCGCCTTGAAATTCTGCTCGACGGCCTCGAAAGGATTGTCCGTCCCGGCAGAGAGGTTGTCCTCACCCTTCAGCTTTGAAAGCAGTTTATAAAACGCCGACTTTATGCTCTCGGCCTCCTTGGAGCGCAACATGCTGTCCGCCCCGGACTTCAATTTGACAAAAAGTTCCGACAGTTCCGCAAGAGACTTGCCGGAAAGATCCTCAAGCTTGTCTTCCGCAGCATCAACGCTCTTTTCCGCTACTTCTGAAACGACCTCTTGGATCTTTTCAGGAAAGGTGTTTTCGCTCATAATGATTCAGAGTTTTGTTATAACTCACAAATATACGAATTAAAAACAATCCGCGGTCAAGTAATCCGTCAAGATTGACTAAATTTGCGGGAATGTCGGATAGCAATCAACATAAGAAATGAGAATAGACATATTGACGGTGGTTCCGGAGCTGCTGGACAGCCCGCTTTCCCACTCGATCGTGGGACGTGCGCGGAAGAAGGGACTCGCGGAGATTTTTATCCACGACCTGCGCAAATACGGGATAGGCCCGCGAAAAAACGTGGATGATTACAGTTACGGGGGCGACGCCGGGATGGTGATGACCATCGAAC
>CAVGYS010000234.1:0-2192 GCA_963633505.1 Oscillibacter sp. MSJ-31 | reverse complement strand
CCCCTGTAGGGGTATCTCGCGCCTCCGGCGCGGTCCCTGCGGGACTTTTTAGTCACCCTCTTCGCATTTGCCGGTGATTCGAGGGAGGAACCCAAGCGAACCCAAGTTGAAAAAATTTGCAATCTGAAAGGATTTGCGTAAATTTACGAGATTTGTTTTTTACGGGTTTCGAACGACTATGGGAGGCGGGAAAAAAGTGATCATATTCGCCGGCCTTGGAGGGCTGGCTTTAGGTGTTTGTGCCATGCTGGCTGTCGGGGGTGCGATGACCCGCACCTCCACCAATGAGTATTGCATGAGCTGCCACTACCACGAGCAGGCTGACGCGGACTGGAAGAAATCCGAGCATCACAACAGCGAGAGTGGCGTGGTGACAGACTGTGCCGCATGCCATCTTCCTCCCAAGGAGAACGGCTTTCTTCGTTACTACATGATCAAGGCTCGGATCGGGGCCAAGGATCTGTGGGCGAAGATGACCAAGGACAAGGACGAGATAGACTGGAACTCAAAGAGAACGCTTGAGCGCGGGTCGAAAATCGTGTACAACGAATCCTGCGAGAAGTGCCATGTCAATCTTTTCCCGTCGGGAATATCCGATGACGGAATCACGGCTCATCTCTACTATGAGGAGAACTCCAGGAAACTGGGACTCCAGTGCATCAGCTGCCACTTGAACACGGGCCATGACATGCCCGGCTACGAGCACAAAAGGTTGGAAGGCAAGGTTATGGACACTGGAGGAGGAGAGAGATATGACAGTGCGGCCGAGGTGACTTCGTTCGCCGACTTCACGGAGACTGTTCCTGGTACTACGGCTGCCATCAGGATGATTGCCGTTCCCGGGGGCGAGTTCACGATCGGAAGTCCCGACAACGAGCCTTTCCGCTCGGCTGACGAAGGACCTCAGAAAAAGGTTAGGATCTCTCCGTTCTTCATGGGCGAGGTCGAGGTGACCTGGCATCAGTTCTGGGCTTTCTACAACGAGACGATGTCCGAGGGCAGAACCCCGCCGGAGAAAATCTACGCCAACAACAGCCGTCCGGATGTGGATGCCGTCAGCGGCCCGACCCCTCCATTCGGATTTCCTGACCAAGGCTGGGGAATGGGCGAGAGGCCGGCGATCACGATGACGCACTATGCGGCGGAGACCTTCTGCCAGTGGCTTTCCCTCAAAACGGGGCGCGACTACCGTCTCCCGACCGAGGCTGAATGGGAATATGCTGCCCGTGGCGGCACCCAGACCCCGTACTTCTTCGAGGGAAGTCCGAAGAAATATTCAAAGGAAACATTCTGGAACAGGCTTTTCGGGGCGGACACAACCTCGATCGCAAGCTATGTGGTGTATTCCGAGGACAGCTTTGGCAAGACGCAGGAACCTTCCGAGGTGAAGGCCAACCCGTTCGGACTTAAGAATATGCTGGGGAACGTGATGGAATATTGCTCTGACCGGTACGCCGCGGATGCATATTCAAAGATCGTTGACGGCACTTTGGATCCGAAGGGACCGGGCAGCGGCGAAGAGTTCGTGGTTCGAGGAGGAGCATATTCGGATGACGCCTCGCGGGTCCGCTGCGCCGCAAGAAGCCACACCCGCAATGATGACTGGCTCCGCACCGATCCGCAGAATCCGAAGAGCATCTGGTGGTACTCTGACATCAAAGGAATCGGTTTCAGGGTCGTGTGTGATGTGCCTGAAGGAATTTTGTGATTTAATAACATAAAGACTATCAATAAAATGAGTAACAAAATGGACAGAAGGTCCTTTCTTGGCAAGAGCGCCAAGATCGGAGTAGGTCTGGTGGGCGGCAGCGTTCTGCTGTCCGCCTGCGCCAGTGGAGACAAATCCGGCAAGATGGTTCCCCTGAGGCAGCCGGGAGAGTACTATGTGCCTGAACTTCCGGACAAGGCCATTGACGGAAAGGAACTTAAAGTCGGCGTGATCGGTTGCGGCGGTCGTGGAAGCGGCGCCGTTGAGGACTTGCTGAACGCAGCGGACGGCATCAAGGTGACAGCGCTTGGCGATGTGTTCGCTGACAGGCTGAACAGTCTCCGCGAGAGCCTTAAAAACAATCGCAATCAGGAAGTCCCTGAAGATCACTGTTTCACGGGCTTCGACGCCTACAAGCAGGTCATCGATTCCGGCGTTGACATGGTCATCGTGGCCACTCCTCCTGTCTTCCGTCCGACCCATT
>CAVGYS010000233.1:0-2197 GCA_963633505.1 Oscillibacter sp. MSJ-31 | reverse complement strand
GAGATGTTCGGCGCTCTCAATGCGCAGATTCCTCAGGAGTCGCGTTTCAAGCTTGTCATGGAGAACAACGACAAGACATGGATGGACGTGCTCAACTGGCTGCTCTGGCCGGTGCTTCTGATTCTCTTCTGGGTGTTCATGTTCCGCGGAATGGGCAAGTCCATGGGCGGTCCGGCCGGCGGGGGGATATTCGGAGTCGGCAAGACTCCGGGGAAGCTGGTTGACAACAAGGACAAGAACAAGGTCACGTTCAAGGATGTAGCCGGACTGTACGGAGCGAAGGAGGAGGTCGTGGAAATCGTCGATTTCCTCAAGAATCCGAAGAAATATACGGCGCTCGGAGGAAAGATTCCGAAGGGGGCGCTGCTCGTGGGTCCTCCGGGTACGGGAAAGACCCTGCTCGCCAAGGCTGTCGCCGGGGAGGCTGACGTGCCGTTCTTCTCCATTTCAGGCTCGGACTTCGTGGAGATGTTCGTGGGTGTGGGCGCGTCGAGGGTGCGCGACCTGTTCCGCCAGGCCAAGGAGAAGGCTCCGTGCATCGTGTTCATAGACGAAATTGACGCCGTGGGACGCGCAAGAAGCAAGAACGGCGGCTTCACTTCAAATGACGAGCGGGAGAACACCCTTAACCAGCTGCTTACTGAAATGGACGGCTTTGACACCAACTCCGGCGTCATAATCCTCGCCGCCACCAACCGCGCGGACATACTCGACAAGGCCCTGCTCCGCGCCGGGCGCTTCGACCGCCAGATTCATGTGGAGCTTCCGGACCTCAAGGAGAGGGAGGAAATCTTCAAGGTGCATCTCAAGGGCATAAAGCTCGCCGAAGACTTTGACGTCGAGTTCCTTGCCAAGCACACTCCGGGATTCTCCGGAGCCGACATCGCGAATGTCTGCAACGAGGCTGCGCTCACAGCGGCAAGGCACAACAAGCACAAGGTGGACAGGCAGGATTTCCTCGACGCCGTTGACCGGATAATCGGAGGACTGGAGCGCAAGGACAAGATAATCACCCCTGAGGAGAAGAAGTCGATAGCCCATCACGAGGCCGGTCATGCTGTGGTGCTTCCGAACGCGAACCCTCTGTTCAAGGTCACCATCGTGCCCCGCGGACAGGCTCTCGGAGCCGCATGGTACCTCCCGGAGGAGCGCCAGCTGATGACGCGGGATCAGATGACCGACGAGATGTGCTCGCTCATAGGCGGACGCGTCGCCGAGGAGATTGTGAACGGGCAGCCTTCGACGGGCGCTCTGAACGATCTCGAAAGACTGACCAGGATGGCCTACAGCATGGTTTGCTACTATGGCATGAGCGAAAAGGTGGGAACGGTGTCGTTCTATGACTCGACAGGTTCGCGCGGCTATGAATTCACACGCCCGTACAGCGAGAGGACGGCCGAGGTCATGGACGAGGAAGTCAAGCGTCTGGTGCAGGAGATTCACGACAAGACACTGGCGATTCTCACGGAGCACAGGAAGGAGTTCCTTGAGGTGGCCGCGCTGCTTCTTGAAAAGGAGGTGATTTTCGCCGACGACCTCGAACGGATACTCGGGCCGCGCGTCGGAGCCGAAAGTTCACAGAGCAGGCGGGACGAAAAGGAGGCCATGGCCCAGGAGACTGCGGAGAAGAAAGACAGTTCCGACGGAAACGGTTCTGAAGAAAAAAGTTCCGAAGAACACAGTTCAGAAGGACAAAGTTCAGGAGAACACAGTACAGGAGAGGGGAAAGTCTCGGAAAAAGACAGGGAACAATGAGAAATTTCATAGTCAGAACCGTTTCGGGTCTTGTTTTCCTGGCAGTGATGCTTCTTGCATTGCTGTCAGGCGACTGGTTTGAAGGGGGGAAGTACATCTTCGCAGTCGTGATGACGGCCGCTCTCGTGATGATGATGGCGGAATTTTTCAGCATGACCATGGGAAATGTCTATAAGGGGTCGCGGACGCTCGCGATCGTCGGGGGCTGTCTGATGTTCCTGGTGACTTTCCTCGTGCAGTCGACGGAGGCCGTCACCGGACGCTTCATCGTCCTCGCGTTCATCCCCGTCTTCATCGTGATGATCAACTCCCTCTATGTCAAAGACAAGAAGGATTTCGGCAAGTTCGCGGACATCTACACCGGGCTGCTCTATATCGCGGTTCCATGGACTCTTCTGAATTTTGTGGCATTCGACTCCGAACACAATTTCAACGGTCTCGT
>CAVGYS010000232.1:0-2199 GCA_963633505.1 Oscillibacter sp. MSJ-31 | reverse complement strand
CACCAGCACGGTCTCCACCTTGGAAAGCTGGCTGTAGGACGGGAGCTGACGGTTGGAATTGATCCTCACCTTCTCCGGAAGGTCGGACACTGCCTCCTCGTCGAGCTTGGCACCCTTGATGGCGTCCTTGTCGAAATAGACCAGAGCCACGAGCTTGCCCGAACGATCGACCACCAGCGACTCGGCGACGAACTCTTGATTGTTGATCACGGCCTCGAGCTCCTCCGGATAGATGTTCTGCCCGTTGGCGGAGAGAATCATGCTCTTGCTGCGTCCCTTGATGAAGACGTTGCGATCCTTGTCGATGATGCCGAGGTCTCCGGTACGCAGGAACCCGTCCTCGGTGAACGCGGCCTTGTTGGCCTCCTCGTTCTTGTAGTAGCCTATGGTGATGTTAGCGCCCTTGGCCTGAATCTCGCCGGCGATGTGCTGAGGGTCATCGGAGTCGATGCGCGCCTCGATGCAGTCGATCACCTTGCCGCAGGAGCCCGGCACGTAGCGGGACCAGTCCTCGTATGCAAGGAGCGGAGCCGCCTCGGTCATGCCGTAGCCCACCGTGTAGTGGAGCCCTATGCGCTTGAACCACTTCTCCACCTCCGGATTGAGGGCCGCGCCGCCCATTATGTAGTGACGCACCCTGCCGCCGAAAGCAGTGTCGAGAGCAGTACGCATCTTGTTGAATATTAGCTTGTTGATGCCAGGGATGGCGGTCAGCACACGGATGTGCCACTTGCTGAGGGCCGGCTTGAGCGAAGACTTGTAGATCTTCTCCATCACGAGAGGCACGGTGCATATCATATAAGGCTTCACGTCCTTCATCGCCTTGAGCAGGAGGGAAGGAGCCGGGGTCTTGCCGAGGTAATATACCGCGCAGCCGCCGGTGAGCGGGTAGAGGAACTCATAGACCATGCCGTAAACGTGGGCCATAGGCAGCATCGACACGAGGGTGTCCCCCGGATTGATGGTCACGTGCTCGTGTCCGTACTCGATCGAGGCGCTGAGGTTGCCGTAGGTGAGCATCACGCCCTTGGGGGCGCTCGTGGTGCCGGAGGTGTAGTTTATGACCGCGAGGTCCTGGAAATTGTCCACCGGCATGCTGACGTCGGAAGCGGAGAATCCAGCGGCGTATTTCGCCTCGAACTCGGCGTCCATCTGCTCGAAAGCGGCCTTGAACTCCGGATCCGGAGCGTAGAGGAGGGAGAAATCGTCCACGTTGACGGCTCCCTTCAGCTTCGGCATCGCACTGACGTCGAGCTTATCCCATATCTCCTTGTCCGTAAAGAGGAGCACGCTGTCGGAATGGTCCGTGAGGTGCGATATGCTGTCCGGGTGGAAATCGACAAGAATCGGCACGATGACCCTTTCATTGGCGTTGACTGAGAGGAAGCTCACGGCCCAGCGCGCGGTGTTCTTGGCGCAGAGGGAGATCTTGTCCCCTTTCCCGATCCCGGCCTTCTCGAACATCATTCCGAATTTCACGATATACTTGGAGAGGTCGGCTCCGGTAAAGACTTCGCCCTTGTAGTTGCAGACGGCCGGCTGACTCCAACCGGACTTGAGGATTTTTTCCAAACAGCTGAGGTAATGTTCCATTTTGTTGTACTCTTTTTCTGCAAAGCTACTTCTGCGCGCGCGCAAGAGCAAGCACCGGACTTGCAAAGTGGTGAATATTTGCGATATTTGTGGCGAAACATAGCAATCAGTGGTGAATTGGATATGAGAAAGAAGCCTATAATCGCACTCATTTATGATTTTGACGGGACACTCTCGCCCGGCAACATGCAGGAGTTCGGCTTTATCCAGGCCGTCGGCAAGACGGCGGAGGAGTTCTGGAAGATGAGCGACAGCATCGCCATAGGGCAGGACGCATCCAACGTGCTCGCCTACATGAAACTGATGTTCGACGAGGCCCGCCGCAACGGAATCAAGCTCCGCCGCGAGGATTTCAACCGCTTCGGCAAGGACATCCGCCTCTTCGACGGGGTGAAGGAGTGGTTCGCCGCGGTCAACGAATACGGACGGAAGAAAGGCGCCGTAGTCGAGCACTACATCAACTCCTCCGGCCTGAAGGAAATCATCGAGGGAAGCCCCATCGCGGGGGAATTCAAGCACGTCTTCGCGGGCAGCTTCATCTACGGCCCGGACGGGGAGGCTGTGTGGCCGGGAATCGCCGTGGACTACACGGGCAAGACCCAGTAC
>CAVGYS010000231.1:1495-2209 GCA_963633505.1 Oscillibacter sp. MSJ-31 | reverse complement strand
GTCCTTATTTACAAAAAATCAGAAAATGTACAATTTCGACGAGATTATTGACCGCCACAACACACGATGTTGCAAGGTGGACACGCTTAAAGAAACGTTCGGACGTTCGGACCTCAAATCGTTCTGGATCGCCGACATGGATTTCAGAACCCCGGACTTCATAATAGACGCGCTCAGGCGCAGGCTCGACCACCCCATATTGGGTTATCCGACGACGGGCTCCGATTATTTTGAAATCGTCTCCTCTTGGGTCGAATCCCTGCACGGCTGGAAAGTGGCCCCGGAGCATTTCCGTTTCATCCCCGGCATAGTCAAGGGCATCGGACTGGCGGAACGCTGCTTCCTCGCCCCGGGTGACAAGGTGATAATCCAGCCCCCCGTGTATCATCCCTTCCGCGAGGTCACTCTCGCCTGCGGATTCGAAGTGGTCAACAATCCGCTCAAACCCATATATGACGAGCAGGGCTTTCTCGTGACTTACGAGATGGATCTCGACCATCTGGAGTCCCTGATCGACGCCCGTACCAAGATGCTCATCCTCTCCAATCCCCACAATCCGTGCGGCGTCTGCTTCTCCGTGGAATCTCTGAAACGTCTCGCCGAAATTTGCAGAAGACACGGGGTCATCGTGATTTCCGATGAAATCCACGCCGAAATGCTGCTCGGAGGCAAAAGGCATCATTCGTTCGCGTCTGTCAGCGAAGATGCCGCCGA
>CAVGYS010000231.1:605-1485 GCA_963633505.1 Oscillibacter sp. MSJ-31 | reverse complement strand
TTCCAAGACCTTCAACATCGCCGGTGTCGTGAGCTCGTACTCCATAGTTCTCAACAAAGAGATCGCGAAAAAATTCTACGACTACCTCGAGGCTGTCGAACTTGACTATCCGTCCATCTTCTCCGCAGAGGCCACCCGGGCCGCATACACCGACAAGGGTCGCCAATGGCGAAAGGAAATGCTCGCCTACGTGGAGGGCAACGTGGATTTCGTCGAAGCCTATCTCAAGGAACATCTGCCCAGAGTGCACGCCGTCCGTCCTCAGGCGTCGTTTCTCATCTGGCTCGACTGCCGCAAGCTGGGACTCGGACAGAAGGAGCTCGTGCATCTTTTCGTGGACGGGGCGCATCTCGCGCTCAACGACGGGACGATGTTCGGCAAGGAGGGCGCAGGCTTCATGAGGCTCAACGTCGGCTGTCCCCGCAGCGTGCTCAAGGATGCGCTGGATAGCCTTGTCGGCGCGGTAGGGAGATTATAAAAATTTCAAAAAACTTTGCCCCGACGCTTGTGGGTTCGAATTTTTTATCTACCTTTGCATTCCCGTTAGGGCAATGAGGTGCTGTAGCTCAGGTGGTAGAGCAATGGACTGAAAATCCATGTGTCGCCGGTTCAACTCCTGCCAGCACCACAAAGGGGCGAGAATCCGATGATTCCCGCCCCTTTATTTTATTTATGTGCCGTTCAGAAGTCCTTGAAAAGGGACAGCACTTTCCTGTTGGCCTTGTCGATTTCGGAATTGTCTATCGAGGCGAGGTAGATTCTGGTCGTACTTTCCGAATTGTGTCCCATCCCCGCGCTTATCAGGGAGAGCGGTACCCGATGGTTTCTGGCTGAAGTCGCCCAGCTGTGGCGCGCCGCATAGGAAGACAGAGGGACGTTT
>CAVGYS010000231.1:0-595 GCA_963633505.1 Oscillibacter sp. MSJ-31 | reverse complement strand
GTTTATCCCCGTCTTGTCCGCAATTACTCTGAGTTTCTTGTTGTACCAGGACAGGGCGGCCTCGTATTGTTCGTATGCTTCCCACGGGTTTTCACTGCGGAGTATCGGGAAGAGGTAGATCCCGGGACTGTCGAGGTATTTCTTGATTATGTTCTGTATGCAGGGCTCCGCCTTGATTGTAAGCCGCTGCCCCGTCTTTTTGCGGGTGTAGCGTATGGCTCCTCCCTCCACGTCCTTTTTCTTAAGGTACGCCATGTCCACGAACGCCATGCCCCGCGCAAAAAAGCTGAATGCGAAAAGGTCGCGTGCGAACTCCCTTCCTTCCTCGGCGAAGTCGGCTTTCAGCAGCTTTTTGATCGTCTTTTCGCTGACCGCTCTCTTGCGGGTGACGTCAACGCCGGTATAGACTCTCCTGAACGGCATCGTCTGCTCCCCCAATCCCTCCGAAACCGCCTTGTTGTATGCGGAGCGGAGGATTCTCATATAGAAGGAGATCGTATTGCGGACGAGTCCCCGCCCCGACAGATAATTCCCGTATGAGCCTATCAGGTGCTCGTTCACCTCCGTGTCGTCGATTTTTTCGTATTTGAGAAAC
>CAVGYS010000230.1:0-2218 GCA_963633505.1 Oscillibacter sp. MSJ-31 | reverse complement strand
GTTGCCTTCCATAACGGCCACGCAGGAGTTCGTGGTACCGAGGTCAATTCCTATAATCTTTCCCATAATTATTGTTTTTACTTTTAAATTTCACTTTATCTCTCCGCCCATCCCCGGGCGGAACGACAGTACAGATATCAAAAGATTTGCCAACGACAAAAAGTTGACAATTTGTCACAAGAAAGGGGCGAGCCCGAAATCCAGGCACACCCCTCTATAAAATCGTATGTACCGAGCCTTCTACTCGACGAAGCCGACAATCTCTCCCTTCACGACAGCCTTGCCCTGCGGAGCCGTGACCGCGACAATCCGTCCGTCAACGGCCGGAAGAATCTCCTCCATCCCGTAATAGGTCTGTACGTAGCCGCAAGCCTTCCCGGCCTTGACGGCGGTGCCGGCGACAGGAGCCGAGGATACGTCCTCAACGTCTATCTGCCAAAGCATCTTACCCTTGGCAGGGGCCTGCAAAGGAGTGGCCTTAGGATATTTGGCAAGGCAAGAGTCGATGTCGAACTCCGGCATCTCGACGACCGGACGCTTGACGACAATCGGCGCTCCGGCCTTGGCCCTGAGGTCTTCAAGTTCCTTGGTGAACCTCTCCTTGGCGACGCCGCTCCTGTAGTCGCGGTACTGACGCTCGTGCATGGCCAGCTCGAAGAGCTCCTCGTCGTCCTGCCCGCAGTCCCAGCCCTCTTCGGCCATCATCTTGCGGAATTTCGGAAGCTCATCAGGATACTCGTCCTGCGGGTTGCCGGTATAGAACTCCATCCCCTTCTCCTTGGCAAGGGCGACGATCTCCGGAGCGAGCTTGCCCGGAAGCTTGCCCATCCTGCCGAGAATCATCCCCCAGGTATCCTTGTCTATCGTGCTGAAACGAGGCTTGTTCTGGCTGAGGGCGAGGAGGTTCATCAGGGCCGTGTTCTTGACATACTGGCTGAACGGTGTCACGAGAGGAGGATATCCCAGACGCGGCCATACGTACTCGACTTCGCTGAAGAGCTTGACCATCAGAGTGTCCAGACTGCTCTCAGGCTTGCCGTTCGCCCTCTCGGAGGCGTTGATCGCAGCCTTGAAGCCCTTGAGGTCGGCCATCATCGAACCCATCATGCCGCCAGGCAGACCGCAGCCCACCAGGAGCGAGGTCATCAGGGAGTTGCTCGGGTTGATCCAATAGCCGAGGAAGTCATCGATGAACTCCTGCGTCAGACGGCGAACCTCCATATATGCATCCATATTGATGTCCTTGACCAGGAACCCGTCGGCACGCAGCATCTGCTGGATGGTTATCACGTCCGGGTGAATCTTGCCCCAGGCGAGAGGTTCCACCGCGACATCTATATAATCGATACCGGCGCGAGCCACCTCCAGCATCGAAGCCGGAGAGAAGCCCGGGCCGCAGTGTCCGTGGTACTGGAGCTTGATCCGAGGGTATTTTTTCTTGATGTCGGAAGTCAATTCCGCAAGGAAAGTCGGGCGGCCCACGCCTGCCATGTCCTTGAGGCAGATTTCATCGGTGCCGTATTCCACAAGGTGATCGACGACACCCATATAATAGTCTACGGTGTGTACGGGTGAATTGGTGATAGACAGCGCCCCCTGAGATATCATCCCCGCCTTCTTGGCGAACTCCACGGAAAGCCGGAGATTGCGATGGTCGTTCAGTCCACAGAAAGAACGGGAGATGTCGGTGCCCTGAGCTTTCTTGACCTTGAACATAAGTTCGCGGACGTCTGCCGGTACGGGATTCATTCTCAAACCGTTGAGTCCGCGCTCCAGCATGTGGGTCTGAATGCCCGCCTTGTGGAACGGGGCCGTCCATCTGCGAACCGAGACGTTGGGGTTCTCCCCATAGAGGAGATTCACCTGTTCGAACGCTCCGCCGTTGGTCTCGACACGATCGAAACAGCCCATGTCGATGATGGCCGGGGCCACTCTGACAAGCTGGTCCACGCGGGGCTGGTATTTGCCCGAGGACTGCCACATATCCCTATAGACGAGGGAAAACTTTATCTCTTTTGCCATATTTGTTGCTATTAAACCGTAATCTGTGTTTTTAAGACTTCAATCCCGCAAAGATAATCGTTTTTTCCGGTTTATTTTCCGAATTCAGCTGCCGTCGGCTCTTGCACAGTTGAAAAATTATTCCCAACTTTGCATTCCAATTGACACGGTGCGATTAGTTCAGTTGGTAGAGCACCAGATTGTGGTTCTGGGTGTC
>CAVGYS010000229.1:0-2228 GCA_963633505.1 Oscillibacter sp. MSJ-31 | reverse complement strand
CCGATTTCCTCTCCTGCTCGCGCAGGGCACCGAAGGAATCGGCGTGGGCCTCGCCTCCAAGATACTTCCGCACAACTTCAACGAACTTCTCGACGCCTCCGTGGCCATACTCGAAGGGCGTGACTATGAGCTCTATCCCGACTTTCCTACCGGCGGCTTCGCCGATTGCAGCAAATACATGCACGGCAAGCGCGGCGGCAACGTCAAAGTCCGCGCCCGCATCGAGAAAATCGACAAGAACACCATCGCCATCACGGAAATCCCGTACGGCAAATACACCCGCGACCTGATCGATTCGATTCTCAAGGCCAAGGACAAGGGCAAGATCAAAATCCGCAAGATAGAAGACATGACCACCGACAAGGTGGACATCGTCATACACCTTCCGAACGACGTCTCCCCGGACAAGACCATCGACGCGCTCTACGCCTTCACCGACTGCGAGTACAACATAGCGCCCAACGCCTGCGTCATCAAGGACAACAAGCCGCAGTTCCTCAGTGTCAACGACATCCTGGAATACAGCACCTTCCACACGAGAGACATCCTCCTGCAGGAGCTTCAGATCCGTCTGGGCGAGCTGGAGAACGACTGGCACTACACCTCTCTCGAGAGGATCTTCTTCGAAAACCGCATCTACAAGGTTCTCGAACAGGACCAGAAAGACTGGGAGAGCCAGATCGGAGACGTGTTCGCCAAGATGAAAGAATATCAGGATCTGCTCCGCCGAGAGATCCTTATGGAGGACATCCTCCGCCTGGTGGAGAAGCCGGTGCGCAAGATCTCCAAGTTCGACACCAAAGTGATCGATGAGAAAATCCGCAGCATCGAGGAAGAGATGGCCTCAGTGCAGGGGAACATCGACCACATAGACCGCTACACCATCTACTGGTTCAAGGCCCTCAAGAAAAAATATGGCAAGGATTATCCGCGCCGCACCGAGCTCGCCGGCTTCGAGACCATCGCCGCCACCAAGGTCGTCAACAACAATGCCCGGTTGCAGGCCAACCTCGCCGAAGGATTCGTGGGCATCGGGCTCAAGAAGGACGACGGCGGAGAGTATGTCTGCGACTGCTCCGACCTCTCGGAAGTCATCGTCATAGGCAAGGACGGCAAGTACCGCATCACCAAGGTCGAAGACAAGGCGTTCTTCGGCAAGGACCTCCTGTACGTCAACGTGTTCAACCGGGGGGACAGCCGCACGATATACAACGTCATCTACCGCGAGGGCAAGACATCCGTCTATTATGCCAAGCGCTTCGCCGTCACCTCGGTGACACGCGACAAGGAATATGACATCACCACGGGAGAAGCAGGCTCGCAGATCGTATGGTTCTCCGCCAACCACAACGGAGAAGCCGAAGTTGTCCGCGTACAGCTGCGCCCCCGCCCGAAACTCAAGAAGACCAGCTTCGAATACGACTTTTCGACCCTTGCCATCAAGAGCAAGACGGCTAGAGGCAATCTGGTCAGCAAGAACGTCATACAGAAAATCTCACTCCGCAGCAAGGGTGTCAGCACCATAGAGGGCAAGGACATCTGGTACGACCCTGACATTCAGAAACTCAACGATGAAGCCCACGGCCTGTACCTCGGCAAATTCGAGGCCGACAGCAAGGTTCTCGCCATCTTCCGCAACGGGACCTTCTACACGACCTCCTACGAACTGGTCAACCGCTATCAGGGAGACCTGCTCCGCATCGAGAAGTTCGACCCGGGCAAAACCTTCACGGCCCTGTATTGGGACGGAGAGAGCAAGAGCTTCTATGTCAAGAGGTTCTCTTTCGTCATCAGCGACAACACCCCGCTCTGCTTCATCTCCGACCACCCGAAATCCTATCTTGTGGAACTCAGCGACGACCTGCATCCACAATATGAGATAAGCTGGAAGATGGAGGACAAGCAGCCGGAGGCCGTGGATGCCGAAGAATGGATCGGCAAGAAGGGCTTCGCCGCCAAGGGCAAGAAATGCACGGCCAAGGGAGAAGTCAAATCCGTCCGCTTCATAGAACCGCTCGTCAAGGAAGAAGAAAAGCCTATGCAGGAGCCTGTCCCGATTGAGCTAGAGATGCCGGACGATTCAGACCTCGATACTGGCGACCTTCCGGATCTCCCGGATGACGACGAGTCCTTCGTAGAACCGACGTTATTTTAATGGGGCTACCACCCCAAAGCCCTGCGCATTGCAGCGGCTTTCTGTTTGCAATAGCTCAGATTCAGACTACCAC
>CAVGYS010000228.1:0-2256 GCA_963633505.1 Oscillibacter sp. MSJ-31 | reverse complement strand
TCGGGCATCCACTGGGCTATATCGCCAGCGACATTTATTCGAGGTACAAGCGGCTCAAGGGCTTCAACGTCCTTCACCCTATGGGGTATGACGCTTTCGGACTTCCTGCCGAGCAGTACGCGATACAGACCGGACAGCATCCGGAGGTGACCACGGAGCGCAACATCGCCCGCTACCGTCAGCAGCTTGACCGCATAGGCTTCTCGTATGATTGGGACAGGGAGGTGCGTACCTGCTCTCCGGACTATTACAAGTGGACGCAGTGGGCGTTCCTCAAGATGTTTGACAGCTGGTATGACCCGGATCAGGACAAGGCGCGTCCGATTGGGGAGTTGATAAGCCGCTTCGAGACCTCCGGATATGAGGACGTGACTCCGCAGAAATGGGCTTCCGCCTCCGAGAAGGAAAAATCGGACATCCTCATGAGATACCGTATCGCATATCAGGGGGAGACTTCCGTCAACTGGTGCGAGGGGCTCGGGACGGTGCTTGCCAACGATGAGGTCAAGGACGGACTGAGCGTTCGCGGCGGTTTCCCTGTAGAGCAGAAGAAGATGACACAGTGGCAGTTACGCGTGTCCGCATACGCGGAGAGACTTCTTGACTCGCTCGACTCGCTCGACTGGACCGATTCCCTCAAGGAGATGCAGCGCAACTGGATAGGCAAGTCCGAAGGAACGGAGATGGTGTTCGATACCGTCTGCGACGGAAAGCATCTTCCGGTGACGATTTTCACGACGAGGGCGGATACCGTCTTCGGCGTGACTTTCATGGTGCTTGCTCCGGAAAGCGACCTCGTGGAGAGACTGACCGCTCCGGAGTGCCGTGAAGAGGTGGACAAATATGTCGCCTCCGTCAAGAAAAAGACTGAGCGCGAGCGCATTGCCGAGACGAAGACCGTGACTGGCGTTTTCTCCGGCTCCTACGGTATCAACCCTCTTACCGGCGAGAAAGTCCCGATATGGATTTCCGAATACGTGCTTGCCGGCTATGGCACCGGGGCCATCATGGCCGTGCCTGCCCACGACAGCCGCGACTACGCCTTCGCCAAGAAGTTCGGTCTCCCTATCATCCCGCTTATCGAGGGATGTGACGTGTCCGAGGAGAGTTTCGACGCCAAGGACGGGACGATGTGCAACTCCGGCTTCCTCAACGGAATGCCGGTCAAGAAGGCCATCGAGGCCGCCAAGGATTATGTCGAAGCTCACGGGCTGGGCCGGCGCAAGACCAATTTCCGTCTGCGAGACGCCATCTTCTCCCGTCAGCGCTATTGGGGCGAGCCGTTCCCGATATATTACAAGGACGGAATCGCGACTCCGCTTCCGGAGTCCGAACTCCCGCTCAAGCTTCCGGAAATCAGCTCCTTCAAGCCTTCTCCGGACGGAGAACCGCCTCTTGCCAGGGCCAAGGACTGGACATACGAGGGGTATCCTCTCGAAAAGAGCACAATGCCTGGCTTTGCCGGGTCGAGCGCGTATTATCTGCGCTACATGGATCCGCACGATGACAAGGCCCTTGTGAGCAGGGAGGCAGATGAATATTGGAGGAACGTGGATCTTTACGTCGGAGGCACGGAACACGCCACGGGGCATCTGATATATTCCCGCTTCTGGAACAAGTTCCTCTACGACCTCGGATATGTCTGTGAGGACGAGCCGTTCCGCAAGCTGGTCAACCAGGGCATGATCCAGGGCCGTTCAAGTTTCGTATATAGGATAGTCGGGACCAACAAGTTCGTCTCGTGCGGACTCAAGGACTCTTACGACACCACCGAGATACACGTCGATATCAATCTTGTCCACAACGACAGACTGAATCTCGAAGCGTTCAAGGCGTGGAGGCCGGAGTTCGCAGATGCCGAGTTCGTGCTGGAGAACGGGGAGTATGTCTGCGGATGGGCGGTGGAGAAGATGAGCAAGTCGATGTACAACGTGGTGAACCCGGACGTGATATGCGACACCTACGGCGCGGATACGCTTCGTCTCTATGAGATGTTCCTCGGACCGGTGGAGCAGAGCAAACCGTGGGATACCAAGGGAATTGACGGGGTGAACCGTTTCCTGAAAAAATTCTGGAGACTCTTCTACGACAGGGACAGGTGGCTCGTGACAGACGAAAAGGCGACTCCGTCCGAGCTCAAGGTGCTTCACAAGCTCATAGCCAAGGAGCAGGAGGACATCGAGAATTTCTCATACAACACCACCGTGAGCGCTTTCATGATAGCCGTCAACGAGCTTACTTCGATGAAGTGCTGCA
>CAVGYS010000227.1:1195-2259 GCA_963633505.1 Oscillibacter sp. MSJ-31 | reverse complement strand
TCGATGAGTACTGTCTTCAGCAGTACCCCTCGGACGGGGATTTCTTCTACCTGTGGAGAAACCGTCCGTCCGTCATCATCGGTCTCAACCAGAATGCCTACAGTGAGGTCAATCTGGAATACCTCGACTCTCACGGGATAAAACTTGCCCGGAGGGTTACCGGCGGCGGCGCCGTTTATCACGACTTGCAGAATCTCAACTACACTTTCATCGGCAAGGGGGTCACTCCCGAGCCGTTTGTCAGCGCTCTCCGTGAACTTGGAGTCCCTGCGGAGCTTACCGGACGCAACGACATATTCGTGGACGGCCGCAAGGTTTCCGGCTATGCCAGAAGAGTGTGGCACGACAGGGAGATCGTGCACGGGACGCTGATGTACGACGTGGACATGGACACCCTTTCCAAGGTTCTCGACGCCCCAGGGTCCAAGATGCAGGCCAAGGGAATCGCCTCCGTCCGCAGCCGGGTCGCCAACCTCAAGGATTATCTTCCTGATTTCTCCTCTCTTGACGAGGTGCAGGCGGCCCTGCACGGGATACTTTCCTCCGGAGACGGACAGGTGCCAATGGGAGAGGATGACATCCGGGAGGTCGAGCGCATGGCCAGAGAGAAGTTCTCCACCTGGGAATGGGTTTACGGCCATTCCCGCGAGGCGGGATTCTCCCGCAGGGACAGGCTCTCCTGCGGGACGGTGGAAGTGAACGTCGTTACGGACAGGGGACTCATTGCGTCTCTGAGCTTCTCCGGAGATTTCCTCGGGGACAGGCCGTCGGAGACTCTCGCCTCCGCCCTCAAGGGCACGAGGTTTGAGAAGAAGGCCGTGCGGGACGCTTTGGAGCGTCTCCGCGTGGGGGAATATTTTGTCGGCGTCAAGGCCGAAGAACTTGCAGAGTTGATAGTTAACCAATAATATCAAGTGCTGAAATGAAACAGCTTAACACAAATCTGATGCATCCCGCCGAGCAGCTTGCGCTGATCATCGGACGCATCTATCGCGGAGGTCTCACTACGACTTCCGGCGGAAATCTGTCCATAATGGACGACAACGGTGACATGTGGATTACCC
>CAVGYS010000227.1:0-1185 GCA_963633505.1 Oscillibacter sp. MSJ-31 | reverse complement strand
GGATTACCCCTGCCGGCATCGACAAGGGGTCTCTCACCGCGAAGGACATCATGTGCGTCAAGGCGGACGGAACCATCGTCGGCCCGCATCGCCCTTCATCCGAGTATCCTTTCCACAAGGCGATCTACAAAATCCGTCCTAAGATGAGGGCGGTCATTCACGCTCACCCTCCGGGACTTGTGACGTTCAGTGTCATCCATCAGATTCCGGACACCAGCATCATCCCTCAGGCGCGCAACGTCTGCGGCCCGATCGGCTTTGCGAAATATGACGTTCCGGGCAGCGAGGCTCTGGGCAAGAGCATCGCCGCCGAGTTCGAGAAGAATCCGGAGTACAAGGCGGTCATAATGGAGAACCACGGAGTCGTGCTCTGCGGAGAGGACATCGGCGACGCATACCAGCGTTTCGAGACCCTCGAGCTTTGCGCGAGGACGATTCTCAACGCCAAGACTCTGGGCGACCCGAAATATCTTTCCGAGGAGCAGATTCTCATGCACGAGAAGCATCAGCCTAATTTCCAGCATTTCATGGACGTGACGCATCCTTCCGACGAGAGGGGGCTCCGCTCCGAAATCTGCCGGATGGTGCGTCGTGCCTGCGATCAGCATCTTATGAGCAGCTCCTACGGCACCGTCTCCATGCGCTGGCGTGACAACGACTTCCTCATCACTCCGACCGGAGTGCAGCGCTGGGACATCGACGAGGAGGACATAGTGCAGGTAAGAGACGGCATGGTTGAGGCCGGCAAGAAGCCGAGCCGCGCCACGGCCCTTCACTACGAAATCTATCGCAGGAACCCTAAGGTCAAGGCCATCGTCCTCACCCAGTGCCCGTCCCTGATGGGCTTCTGCACGACGGATGCCGAATTCAACGTGCGCACTATCCCGGAGAGCTGGATTTTCCTTCAGGACGTGCCTAAATTCCCGTTCGGCATGCAATATACCGACCCGGCCAAGATTGCGGAAGTCTTCAAGAGCCGCCCTTGCGTGATGCTTGCCAACGATTCCATCGTGGTGGCCTCAGATTCTCTCATCAATGCGTTCGACCGTCTCGAAGTCGCCGAGTTCAGCGCCAAGTCGCTCGTCCTGGCGGCCCCTGCCGGCAAACTGCATCCTATCACGGACAAGGAGGTCGAAGACCTCAGGGTCGCCTTTCACGTCGGCGAATAGAGCCTCTTTTTAGAAG
>CAVGYS010000226.1:0-2293 GCA_963633505.1 Oscillibacter sp. MSJ-31 | reverse complement strand
GGCGGCTATCTCTGCCCATACGGACTCGGACACGACGGACTGCTCTACCGCAAGGGGGAGCTTAAGTCCTGGGCCACCGTCATCAACGCCTCATCCGGTCTTGTGAACACCATGGACCTGCAGGATGACGGCGAGGACTGGGGTGCGAAGTTCCTCTGCCCGACCAACGACGAGGTTCAGAAGTATGTCCTCTCGCTCATCGGAGAAATCGCCGCCTACGACGTTGACGGAATCATCCTCGACCGCTGCCGTTACGACGACTACAGTCTCCAGAGCGACTTTTCCGAGACTTCCCGCAGCAAGTTCGAGGAATATTACGGAAAGAAGGTGACCAATTGGCCTTCAGACATCTTCTCCGCAGGCAAGACGGAACTCGGCGGGATTGTGACTGACATCCAGAAGTCATGGCTCGCGTTCCGTGCTAAGACCATCCACGACTTCATCGTGAAGGCCTCCGACAAGGTGCATTCAGTCAATCCCGACTGCAAGTTCGGGGCCTATGTCGGCGCGTGGTATTCGAGCTACTACCTCTCCGGGGTGAACTGGGCGAGCCCGAAATACGACCCGAAAGCCGACGGCTACAGGTGGGCGTCCGCCGACTACAGGGACTACGGCTATGCCGACCACTGCGACGTGATGCTCATCGGCGCATACGCCGGCGCGGACAGCATCTGGGGTTCGAAAGAATGGACCATGCAGGGCTTCTGCAAGCGGGCGGCGAACCTCTTCAAGGGCGACGTCCCCTACTACGGCGGTCCTGACATAGGCAATACCTCCGGATTCGAGAACGGCGGGCAGGGCGCTCTCATGCCGGACATCGTGGACGCGTGCATCAATGCCTCCGACGGATTCTTCGTCTTCGACCTCTGCCACATAAAGATGTATGACTATTGGGGCAGTTTCAAAACTGCCATAGACCAATATCTCGAAACAGTGGAATAAGTATTAACCAACACTAAATCAAAACATTATGAAACGAATTCTATTATTCGCCACATTCGCGGCCCTCGCACTGGTCAGCTGCAAGAAGGAGGAGCAGATTACTCCTGAAATCAAGGCGGACAAGACCGAGTACACGCTTCCGCTCGCGGGCACTGAAGAGACTGACTTCTATGTCGAATTCACTGCCAATGTTGACTGGACCGCAGCTCTCAAGGATTCTCCGGAATGGATTTCAATCTCTCCGAAGAAGGGCACGGCCGCGGAAGCCGGCAAGATTAAGATCGTCGCTGAGGCCAACACCGCCAACGACCCCCGTTCCGCAGTGCTTGTCGTGACCGCCGGTACGGCAAAGCAGGAGTTCACCCTCACCCAGCCGCAGAAAGACGCTTTCTCGCTCGTGGAGTCTTCCGCTGAAATCGACAGCAAAGGCGGCACTGTGACGATAAAGGTGATGACCAATGTGGATTACACCGTCACCATCCCGTCTGACGCGACCTGGATCACCAAGGCAGACACCAAGGCCTACGGCGAGCAGACCGTCAGTCTCAACGTCGCAGAATTCGACGAACTCGACGGCGAGCGTTCCGCTGACATTGCAGTCAAGGCGGACCGCTTCGAGGATCTTACTTTCACGATTACTCAGAAAGGACCTGAATCCAAACTTTGGGGAATAGACCTCAGAACGGTGATACAAAGGTCTGCTGCGGTGACTATCGGTACTGTCAAAGACTATACATCAGTTGTCTCAATTGCAGTTTTGGGAGACAAATTGGTGGTTTGTCAGGGCGATGGTTCTGCTCCTGTTATGCTTGATAAGAAAACTGGCGAAAAGAAGGGTGTCCTTGCTGTTGATGACATAAAGGTTTATTCTGTGACAAATGATGATGCCGGTAATTTGATTCTGTCTAACAGAAATGCATATGATAAAGAAGCAGAGTGGTGGACTAATGCATTTGAGGCTTATTATATGACCTCTGAAACTTCAACTCCGGTTAAATTCGTTTCAGGAGCAAAATATGGTCCTGCCGGTGCTGTCATTATTGCTCGTGGAGACGTTACAAAGAATGGCCTCCTTGCGACTCCATACGAAGGCATCCCAGATGTTTCTGCTGCTAATGAAGTTGAGTATTGGACTATAACTGACGGCAAGGTCTCTGAACAGGCTACTCTCGATTTGACAGGCTTTGTTGGTCTTAATTGGGCGAACGGTTATTGGAACATGGCTCCTAACAACATTCCCGCCCTGGGCTTTATGTCGGCAGATATTGCTGACGGAGGTCTTATGGGCGTTTATGATGAAAATAAACTCTATATGTTCAATGGCACAGGTGCTTGTCAGCTTGTAAGTGAA
>CAVGYS010000225.1:0-2295 GCA_963633505.1 Oscillibacter sp. MSJ-31 | reverse complement strand
ACGAAATCAAGCTGTAAAACATTGTATTTTTACACGAAATCAAGGCAAATGTACGAAAGAGAAGCAATAAATGCAATTCCGTTTCTGGCTCAGGCCAGGATTTGACTCCTGATTGTTGAAAAATCCCCCGGGACACCCGACGGGACACCCAAGTCGACAAATCCAATCGGACATGCAGGCGCGTGGGAGGCCGATTCCCAAATTTTCGCCGAGAAAAGTGCGAAACACAGGGAACCGATTTACTATCTATTTTGTATTATACAAAATGTGTAATATTCTAAATAATCTCCACGTCGGAGGAGGCGATCCAGCCCTGACGACCGTCGGAGAGTTCGATGTTGCGCCAGTCCCCCACGGAGTCGAGCACCTTGACCTTCGTCCCTTCGTGAAGGACGAAAAGGTCTCTGGACGAATCCGATGAAGGGGAACTCTTGACGGAGCTGACCGCACGCATCACGATGGCGGCATCCTCGCGGAAATAGTCCGAGCGCTGACGGAAAGCCATCGAAACCGAAAGGACGCAGAGCAGAAGCGACACGATTCCGGCGGCGAAACCGCTCTTGCGGGCCGCCAGGCTGCGACCAAGCAGAAATATCAAGACAGAAGCGATTGCAAGAGCGAAGAGGCCTATGCCGATTCCGGCCCACACGTCGGAAGGCAGAAGCCTGCACAGATTCCGGACCCACACGCTCAGGAAAAACTCCGGCACGCTCTCAATCTTGGCTTGAATCAACGAAGCGGCGAACTCCAGATTGAACCGGGCGTCGGAATGGGACGGATTAAGACGGAGAGCCCGCTCATAATTGAGAATCGCGTGGGCAAGGTCATCCTCACGGAAAAAGGCGTTGCCCATATTGAAATACAGATCCGCCGACTCGAAGCCCATGTCCGCAATCTCCCCCCACGCCTTCCCGGCTCCAGCCCAGTCTCCTTCGGCATACGCGGCCGTCCCGGCAGACCACAAAGAATCCACCACGGCCTTTTCAGACCCGGCCTGTGCCGAAACGGCCGGCAAAACTGCGAGAAGCAGCGCGATGACCGCAGCACCCACGCCACCGCGACCCTTGTGCCTGTTCTTGTTCATATAAGCGTCAATTTCTGAAATCACCCGCACCGCCTTATCGTACTGTGCGTTCACCTCCTGCACCTGATCGGCAGGAGCGTAACGGGCATACTCGCAAGCGTCAAGCAGGGCCACGTAATCCGCGGCGAGAGCCTGCGGGACAGCATTTTCCTCAAGCTTTGCGCAGATGTTCTCCTTGCTCATGTCGGAGACGTCCATATTGAGTTTGTCACAGACATAGCCGAAGAGCGCCTTGTGCAACTCTTCGTAGAAAGCCGTGTAGAGGTTCTTTCGCAGGAATTCTTCGCACTGCGAGAGCCGCCTGCGCGCCATCTTGTTGGCAGCGCGGTTCTTGCTTCCGACAACGTCGGCCCTCAAGGCTGCGGAACGGCACAGAGCGAAGTACACGCCCGCTCCGATGAGCGCGAGCGCAGCCATGATAGCAAAGAAAGCCGGAGTCCCCGCAAAGAAAGTCCCCGCCCGATGGAATGACGGACGAGTGGTGGAGATGTAGCGGATGTCGCTGCCTATGTTGCGCACGTCCTTGCCCGATTGCGACCTGACAATCTGTCCGGAAGATTCGCCGGAAGATGCCGCAGAGGCGATCCTCTCCACCTTGACAGGCAGAGCCTGAGTCCTCAGCGTCACATACTTGCCTGACGACATGTCATAGTAGGAGTATTCCACTGGGCCGATGGTGAAGTCTCCGTGGCTGCGCGGAATGAACGGATACTCGAACTGCTTGCCGCCCTGAACGTCGGAAGTCTTCACGTCATAGACCTCGAAGTCGGGAGGGAAGCTGACTTTCGGCGCCTCAAGCAGGGCGACGTTGCCCTTACCCGTGACGGTCAGCATCAGAGAAGCGGCATCGTGCGTCCGGAGGGAGTCGCGGGTAAGAGATGCGGAGATATGGAACTGACCGACCCCGCCGCCGAAGGTGGCGGGCGCTCCCGCCGGGAGCGCGCTGACCGACACGGTCAGCGGGTCGGTCGTCACCCTCTTGCGAATCGTCTGATAGTCATCCATGAAGAAATCATCGAAGATGCTCCCGGTGGACTGCCGCTGCACCCTGACGTTCACAAGACACACGAGCTCCGAAGAGCCTATCTTGATTTCTCCGGCCTTCTGCGGAATCAGCGTCCAGCTGCGGAGCACGGCCGAATTGTAAATCTTGTCGTCAAGGCTCTCCCTCTTGAACTCTATGTTGGTCGGCGAGAGCACCTCCTGACTCC
>CAVGYS010000224.1:0-2358 GCA_963633505.1 Oscillibacter sp. MSJ-31 | reverse complement strand
TGTCAACATAGACGAACCCTCCGGTTCTGATTTTCTCAAAGTTCTGTATTCCAATAGGGTACAACATACGGCCGATGTTTTTTACATTCTCCGCAAATTTACGAAAATCGCGGGATTATGCAATCATCGAGGCAGTGTAAATCTGTCGAGTCTCCAGCAGGAGCAGTTCCTTTTTGACCTCCAGGCCGCCGGCGAAGCCGAAGACCGGGGTAACTGAGCCGCTTCTATCGGAGCCTTTCGAGGGTGAAACAGTCTATCGGCGGAATCAGTGTGAGCGGACTGTGGAGGAGGACTTTGTTCGTGCCCGGATTCAGTTTGACGATGAACTCGGCGGTCTTGAATGGGGCTGTCTTTTCACTGATCTTTTCCGTGGACGTACTGAACATTCCGACATCGTTGCCGTTGACTTCAAGTGTCGCCGACAGGCGTTGAGAGTCTCTGTATCGGATTGTGATTCTGTATTCTCCACCTTTGTCACTCCAGACTTCCGGCCAGATTATGACATTGTCTCCCGAGCCTCCGGTATTGGTGACGCACACTCCGCAGCTGGCGCCTGAGACTTCGACGTGCATTACCGGGAGTTTGCGTTTGCCCAAATCACTGAATTCCGGAAGGTAGGCCCATTCAGCTTCGTAACGGACAGGTTCAAGCCTTTTTTCTGCGGTCACTTTCATTACCTTGATCCCGTGCGGGGGAATGGTGGCTTCGATAGTGCCTGCTCGTATCGTTTCCGTTTCACCTCGTATCACGTCCCGCGCTGTCGCCTTGCCGGAGAGTTCCAGTTCTGTAAGCGGGACGCGGAACGCGATGGCAGTGTCCGATGGATTGTACAGGGCCACGGCCCGTGTGTTCCCGCGTCTGGACACTATGTCTTTTACGAGTATGTATCCTTCTCCCTCCCTTGAGCAAACATGGGCCTGAAGGCTCAGTACGTCTTGATTTATGGAGATGAGTTCTCGGTTCTTCAGAAGTTCAAGCGAACTCTGTGGAATGCTGTTGAGGTCACAGCCTATTAGGAGTGGTGAACTCATCATGCACCACATCCCCAGATGCACTTCCTCCTCTGCACGGCTCAGTCCACGGCCGATTTCGAGCATGTCCATGTCGTTGTAGTGTCCTCCGGCGACGAATGCCGAGAGGTAGAGGTTCTTTTCTATGATGTGCTTGACCGACTCCCAGCTCGGCCGGATGTCGCTGCTTATCCTCCAGGATGTCGCGATGTCCGCAGCCCAGACTCCCGGAAAGGCCCAGCGGCAGATGTTGATGGAGACTGGATGGTGAGCAGTGCGGTGTATGGCCTCGCAGATGTAAGTGTACCGTTCTCGCTCGTCGAGGTCCAGCCATGTTCCGGCGCCGCAGTAGTCTATCTTGATGAAATCGAAACCCCATTCATTGAAATAGAGCTGCGCGTCCTGCTCCTCGTGTCCGTATAGTCCTGCTCCGAATCCGTTTTCGTCATTGTCGTACTTGGAACCGCAGGTGTTGGCCCCTGCATCAGAATAGATTCCGGCCTTGAGACCCTTGCCGTGAATGTAGTCGGCCACGATTTTCATGCCGTCCGGGAAACGCCCGGGATGCGGGTGCATCAACCCGGTGGAATCTCGCCAGCCGAAAAACCCGTCATCGACGTTGATGTGGTCGTATCCGGCTTCTTTTAGACCGAGCCTCACTATGGCGTCCGCTTGTGTGCGGATGAGGGAGTCCGAGATGTTGACGTGATAGGTGTTCCATGAGCTCCAACCCATGATCGGGGTGGCATGGCTCCCGTCCTCTGCCATGAGCGAAACTGCGCAGAGCAGTGTGAACAGTGAGGAAAAACTGAAGATTTTATTGACCATACAGAAGCAAAGTTAAGACTTAAAAGTCAAAAATCCTTCTAGTTGCCTCGCTTTCTGTTGAACTACTGAGACGCATCTGATGTCTATTGGTTCAAAACGGGGGCCTGTCTCTCATTGATGGATATCCATGGAAAGCGGATTACGTCAGACCACTCATTCGTTAATCAGCCCGAGCGGCTGACGATGCAGGATTAGAGGACTATGTCCGGAAGCGGCTGCTCCTTGGCCTGACTAGTCTGGAAGGTCGGTCGAATAACATCTGCAAATGTCCCTGTCGATTGACTTTATCTATAATTTTTTATAGATGTAAATATTCGTTAGGAAAATGTTGTATATTTGATGTCGCTTAGCTAGCCCAGTGCCCCAAACCATTGAGATTTACCAGTTGGTGATTCATTGGTTTTGGTTGCGAGGGGTGGGTTGGGCAGACATAACAAGACGTTACTTGACGTTTATCTTCTGTCATCAAACTTGGCAATTTGATAAGATTCAATCAGAAGAAACGGCAACGGGAGCGTCC
>CAVGYS010000223.1:0-2360 GCA_963633505.1 Oscillibacter sp. MSJ-31 | reverse complement strand
ATCCTGACCCTCTCGCAGGCCATCGGGGTCATAATGGGCGCCAACATAGGCACCACGTTCACGGCCTGGATCATCGCCCTCTTCGGCTTCAAGTCGGACATCTCCATTCTGGCCGTGCCGCTGATGGCCGTAGGCTTCATCATGAGCATCTCCAAGAAGGGCAGGGCCAGGAACATCGGTGAAATCGTGGTCGGCTTCAGCCTGCTCTTCCTCGGACTGTCGTTCATGAAGAACTCCGTCCCGGACCTCCAGACCACCCCGGAAGTTCTCTCGTTCATCCAGTCTTGGTCCGGGCACGGCCTGTGGTCGATTCTGCTCTTCGTGGCGGCCGGCACGGTGCTCACCCTGGTTCTCCAGTCTTCCAGTGCCACCGTAGCCCTCACGCTGATCGTGCTCAACATGGGTTGGATTCAGTTTGACATGGCCGCCGCGATGGTTCTTGGAGAGAACATCGGCACCACCATCACGGCCAACATCGCCGCGGCGGTCGGGAATGTCAACGCCAAGCGCGCCGCACTCGCCCACACGGTGTTCAACGTGTTCGGAGTAATCTGGGCAGTGGCCCTGTTCCCGCATTTCCTGAAGCTCATCAGCCTGGTAATAAACGGCATCGGACTCGGGGGCAGCGAGCAGACCCCGCTCTACAGCATCTCGATGCTGCACACGATGTTCAACCTCATCAACACGGGCCTGCTCATCTGGTTCATCCCGCTCATCGAGAAGCTGGTATGCAAGGTCATCAAGGAGAAGCCGAGCAACGAAGTCACCGGGAAACTGGTGTATATCAACGCCGGGCTCATCTCCACTCCGGAACTCGCGCTCACGGAAGCCGAGAAGGAGGTGTGCCACTTCGGCCGCATAATGCGCAAGGGGCTCGGCTATGTGCAGGAGGCCATCGGGCACTCCGACACGGAGTCGGGTTTCGAGCCGTACAAGGAGAAACTGGTCAAATACGAGGAAATCTCCGACCGCATCGAGTACGAGGTAGTGAGCTTCCTCAACAAGGTCAACCGCGAGGGCCTCAGCGACACTTCGGAGCTTCGCATCAAGGCGCTCTACCGCATAGTCGGGGAGCTTGAGTCGCTGGGAGACAGCGGCGAGGCCATCAGCCGTCTCATCAGTCAGGCCATCGTCCATTCGCAGAAGCTCTCCGCCGATCACAGGCAGAGCCTCGACGGTATGATAGAGCTCGTCTTCCGGGCGTACGACGCGATGATTTACAATCTCGAGAACGCCACTACCATCACGGACATAAGCAATGCCCTCGAGGCGGAAGTCGCCATCAACGACATGCGCGACTCCCTGCGTGACAAGGAGATACAGCGTGCCGAGAACAATGGCGAGGCCTATTTCGAGAGCATGTTCTACCTCAACCTCATCGAGAAGCTCGAGGACATGGGCGACTTCATCATCAACATCTCCCAGGCCGTGGAGAACTGGCGCGCCAAATGTCAGGGCGCCTCCTACGCGTGGAATGATTAGGGAGAGGCTGCGAGGTTTTTAGGTCGAAGGGGCGGGGCGCCGGGGGAGGTGGCGCTGACGATGCTTTGGGTTGAGTCAGTGCCGCACTCTCCGAGGAGAAGGTGCAGTGTTTGAAGTAAGTCGCGCGGCGCAGCTCACAACTGTCCCGTGTGCACGCGGGGTCATATAGACCCACTTAATTGTTCTTCAGCGCTTCTATCCGCTCGGAAGACAGCCCGGTGGCAATCCCTATCTGCTCGGCCGGGACTCCCAACAGCAGCAAAGACTTGGCGACCTGCACTTTTCCCTGCTCAATCCCTCGCGAGATTCCTTGCTCTATTCCGCGCTCAGTTCCGGCCTCAAAGCCCTTGCGGTAGCCCTGCTGCTCGGCACCTTCGATGTACGGACGCATCTCCTTCTCTGTCATCATATCGCTGAAATAGTTATCGATTTCCCTGTCGTCAAGGCCGCTGACGCGCATCGCCCTCTCAAGAGAGTCAAACCCCGCATCCTTCTCCGACCTCGACTTCGCAAATATAGCGAAATTCCTGAATATCCTGCACCACGCGGCGACCGGACTGTCATGCTCGTCGGTGCAGCGCATGACACGCGGCAACTCCAGCAGATAGAACGACATCCGGTCGCAGAACGGCTCTGCCGTCTCGACTTCACGCAGCCTGTAATGGTACAGGATTTTTTCTGCCGGGGAGTTCGGGTGATCGTCTTCGTAGTTCATTATGCAGATCACCTTCACGGGTGCCAGGACATATTTCTCATCACCACGGCTCACCTGTCTGGTCACGAGCCTTGAGCCATAGAAAAGCAGCCGGTCGCGCTGGTCGGAACGCGACGCCCTCTGCATCTCGACCAGAATCGTTCCGTCCGGAGTCCGGCAGAGG
>CAVGYS010000222.1:1850-2367 GCA_963633505.1 Oscillibacter sp. MSJ-31 | reverse complement strand
GGGTAGAGGAGCTGTCGGGTTGAAGTCAGCGGCACCGTCGATGAGATGGTCCGCAAGTCCGAGACCGGAGTCCTTTATCCCTTTTGCTATGCACCTTGAGAACAGATACCCTCCGAAGTTCCCGGAGTGCGTGCCGTCCTGATAGGCCTTGGCGGTATCGGGGCCGAGGGCCTTCACGATGTCCTTGCTCATGGAGAAGAGGTCGACGTAGGTGCATCCGACAAGTTCCGCAGCCTTTTTCGCCCCTTCGGCATATCTGTCGATAAGTCCGGACGCGTCCGGCGTGCAGCTGTTCAGATCCACCTTGGTCATAGGAGATACTATCACCGGGATCGCCCCCTTCCTCATTATCTCCACGGCGTAGGTGGCGAGCTGCCATACGTAGTCCGTCCCGGCGTCGGAGTGGGTGAATTCCCATTCTCCGGCCATATCGTCCTTCGGCCACATTCCGTCGTGCCCTTTGGCCTTGCTGTCGTTCGTGCCGAGCTGTATCAGCACGTAGTCTCCCGCCTTGAGG
>CAVGYS010000222.1:0-1840 GCA_963633505.1 Oscillibacter sp. MSJ-31 | reverse complement strand
CTTCTCTGGAAGCGGAAGGCCTTGAGCGTCTGGCCGGATTCGGCGTGGTTGGCCACCACCACCGGCAGCTTGAACCACAGAGGAAGCACCTGCCCCCAGGTGCCGTAGTAGCTTCCGGCCTGGTCGGTGACGGTGGAATCTCCGATGAGATAGACCGTCAGGGGCCTTTCCAAAGGCTCTATCTCCACTGTCCGCACTTTCGGATTCTCGTCGCAGAACGTCAGCGTGAGCTTGTCGTCCCAGTTGAAGGCCAGAGGCTGGCCGCTGCCGTAGTCCCATTCCCTGGAGTCGAGCTTCAGCGTGTTGCCAGGGGAGAGGGTGTTGCTGCGTACGTTCACGCTGAAGCTCTTGCGGACGATTTCCCCCTTGGACGTGGTGCATCCTTCCAGCACGAGCCGGCGCTGCTCCGCCCGGATGCTCGTCTTGGACGTGCCTTCGGGGTCGCCGAGCGTGACGCTGACCTTGTAGCTGCCTTCCGGAAGCTTCACCGAGAAGCTCTCCGGGGCTCCGTCCCCGCCTTTTTCATAGCCGTAGCCGACGTCATCGGAATAGAAGTCACCCGCTGCCACCTGCACGTAGCCGTCGGCAGTTTTGTCCGTGAATAAGTTGAACTTGCGGCTCTGCCCTGCGCAGAGCTGGACCGCGCAAAGCGTGAGCGCGATAAGAGAAAGTGTCTTTTTCATCATTTGCTTATGTGTCACATGAGGTATTTTGAGATGTCCTCCCCGTTCGCCTCCCGCTCCCGGATTTCCGTGGATGAGATGTCGACTATCGGAGCATCGATGAGGCTGATGTGGTATAGCCTGTCAAGGCCCTCCAGGCTCGCCGTGTCCGGGTTGGTCCACGAGTCCAGCACGTAGGGGGCGGGGAACTGCCGGCATTCTTCCAGAAGCAGCTGCCGCGTGCGAGCCATGTCGAAGCCGGTCCTGGGATACACCACCACCCCGTATTCGCTCAGCAGGCGGGGGGCGTCGCGCCATCTGTGTATGTTCTGGAGGTTGTCCGCCCCTATCACGAGCGTGAATTCGTTCTGCGGTTCACGCTTCTTGAGCGCGTCGAGCGTCCTGATGGTGTAGTGGGGGGCGGGCATCTGAAGTTCGATGTTGTCCACCCAGACGTGCAGCCCGGGATGCCTCAGCACCGCATTGATGGCTGCGCGGTAGCGCTGTTCGGCGTTGAGCGCCTTGTCGGGGGTCTTGAGCGGATTCTGTGGGGAGATGACAAGATAGACCCAGTCGAAATCCCGGACATCGGTGAGATACTCCATTATCGCCTGATGCCCGACGTGCAGGGGGTCGAATGAACCCGAATAGACGGCTATCCGCATAGGAATTCGTTCACTGTCCTGTCCGCCTCGGCGAGGGTGTCTTCCAGAGTGTCGTTGACTATCTCACGGTCGAAGCGGCCCTTGGCGAACGCGATTTCGGACTCGGCCTTCGCGAGCCTTTCCCTTATGTCGGCCTCGCAGTCGGTGCCTCTCCCGCGCAGCCTGCTCTCAAGAACTTCCATGCTCGGCGGCAGTATCAGAATCGAGAGGGCGGCGGGGCCGAAATATTTTTTGAGATTGACTCCGCCCTTGACGTCCACGTCGAAGATGATGACGTGCCCCTTGGCCCAGATGCGCTCCACTTCGCTTTTGAGGGTGCCGTAGAAGCGGTCGTGATAGACTTCCTCGTGCTCGACGAACGCATCGTGGGCAATCAGCTCCCTAAAGCGCTCTGCGGAGATGAAGTGATACTCGACCCCGTCCCGTTCGCTGCCGCGCGGGGCTCTGGAGGTGGCTGAAATGGAAAACTCGAACTCCGGATGGGATTTGAGCAGATGGCCTACGACCGTGCTT
>CAVGYS010000221.1:0-2375 GCA_963633505.1 Oscillibacter sp. MSJ-31 | reverse complement strand
AGTCGGTCAAGACGGTCCCTATGCAGTACTTGCTGATCCTGAAAGGCTTGACCCTGCGACTGAGAAGAATCTCCTTCATCTCGCTGCGGAGTCGCCCGTCCTGTTTGAGTTCTATGATTACGGCCGAGCCCAAATTGGCGGAGGTACCGGTTCTCAAGTTCCTGAAGCACACGGACGTATCTATCGTAAGACGCTCCGAGAGGGCTTTGTTCACGAGGGTGACCCGCCTAAAGGAAGTCTCGAGGGAAGGGGAAATCCCGCAAGCGTCATAGCCCGAATGGGAGGACAGCCAGAGGCAGGCGGAGGGGTCGTTTCTGAAATCCCCGAATTCGTCCGAAGACAGCCCGATGCGCTTCTTGCGGGTTCTCGAATGGTTGTTCTTTTTCTTGACTTCCAGGAAACATACTCCCGAGGCGAGGTAGAGCCGCGTCCTGACCTTCTGCCGGACGAGTTTCCCCCGGCGGTGATCCGTGTACATCTCAAGGTCCGCGGTGTCGAAATATATGCTGTCGTAGCCCTGGGCACGCTCTCCACTCGTCTCGAACACCCTATACCCGCGCCGGAGCGCATCTTCAAGTATGCTCTTGAGCATCAAGCTGTCTGTGACGTACTTGGTGTCCATCCGGTTCATGAGCCGGATGGAGTCCATCTGCTCCAGCGTAATCGCCTCGAAGCGCTCAAGAAGGAGGGCTCTGTCAGTCTCCGGGGGCTGCATAGGAATATTCATATACCTTGCATCGTTTGAGTTTCCCCTTGGAGTTATAGACGTATTCGGTCTTTTTGCGCCCGAGTTCGTTGAACTCGAACTTGCGGATATTGTCCAGTTTGTTCGAGCCGTCGTAGGTCAACACCCGCAGCAGCACCCCGTCGGGAGAATATTCGTACTTCTTGCGCCATTTCTGGCCCTTGCTGTCGTATTCCGTCTCCTCGACCTTCTTCCCGTTCTCATTGTAAATCGTCTGATGATCAAGGATTTTCTGGTTCGTACCGGCATCTATGTTCCATTCCCTGACGGTCAGGTTGCTTTTACCCGGCTTTTCCTGCGCCGCCGCGCCCGCCCCGCAAAGAAGGGAGAGAAGCAGCGAGAACAATATCATCTTGGTTTTCATCTCATTTTCTTTTTTGTCCATTATCTTCCCCCGGGGTTTCCGCCGCCTCCGGGATTACCACCGCCCGGATTGCCTCCCCCGCCGGGATTGCCTCCGTCCGAGCCTCCGCTCTGGGCGCTCATCGAGGCCGTGAGGGTCGTGCTGCCAGAAGATGTCTTCAGGGTGTAGCTGCTGCCGCTGACAAGACTCGGGTGCGAAATCACGATTCCGCTGCCTCCCTTGCTCGGCGAAGTGAATTCAAGCAGCAGGGTGTCCCCGTCATAGAGCGAATACCCGGTGTTCGCCGTCCAGCTCGTCGCATTGAGCACAGGCTGAGAGATGCTGGCCCCGGACTCCACTCCCCCGAATGCGAGCAAGGTGCCGCCGCTGACATAGAGCTGGTGTCTCTCTTCGGTGTTCGCGTCCAACGCCACCTCCGGAGAGCCGCTGCCGACCGCGAATACGTAGCCGCCCTTGACATACATATCGCCGTTGGCGTCCAGGCCGTCATTGCCGCTGGAGAAGGCATAGACCTTGCCTCCGCTGATTGTCATGTCCGAACCGGAGTTGACGCCGTCGTCGCTCGCCGTGGCGCTGACGTTGCCCGCGCTGATCGTTATCGCCCCCTTCGCCTCTATGCCCTCGTGGGACGCGCTGCTCACCTCGACGTCTGCTCCGTCAAAATAGAGATTCCCTTCGAACCTGATTCCCTTGGACGACTTGGACTCGGATGAACTTGAACCGCCGCCCCAGCCTCCCCCGGAGGAGCTGCTCCCGTAGTTCGCCCCGGATGCGGTGACCTTGACGGTTCCGGCATTGAAATGCCCGTCCCCGTCGCAGCTTATGCCCTTGCACCCCTTCCCGCTGACGCTCACTTCAAGGCTCCCGCCATCGATAGTGAAGGATTCGTCGGCCTTGATTCCAGCCGCGCCCGTGAGCTCTCCGTCAACCGTCCCTGCGGAACTGGTGGAAACTATCGTCACGGCTCCGCCGCTTTGAGAGAAAGCGCCGTCGGTGGAGATTCCCTTCTTCCCTGTCGCCGAAACAGTTATGTTTAATGTTCCTCCACTGACGGTCACTTTTTCGCTGCCTCTGATTCCGTGACCTCCGGTCGAGTTGACGCTGATTGAAACCCCGTCCTGGACTGTCACGTAGTCGTCGCTCGTGATTCCGGCCTTGCCGCGCGCGGTGACGCTTAGGCTTCCGTCCCCGCTGAAAACAAGCTGACCCTCGCTGAAGAAGGCCGCTTTCATATCTTCGTCGGACGTCTGGTCCGGGTAGTCTCCC
>CAVGYS010000220.1:0-2389 GCA_963633505.1 Oscillibacter sp. MSJ-31 | reverse complement strand
GCTGAAGGCCGCAGAACTCGGACTGCACAGCAGCGAAGTCCTCCACAGCGGCGAAGGACTCGTAGAAATCACGCTTTACAGATAGGGTCAGAGCCTTCCCGGATATTCTTCCAGAGCCTTCTGGAGAACTACGAGAGCCTTGGCAAGGTCCTCCTTGCAGAGCACGTAGGCTATCCTGACCTCCTGCCGGCCTTCGCCGGCTTCAGTATAGAAACCGGAGGCCGGAGCCATCATCACCGTGGCCCCTTCATGGCGGAAATCACTCAGGCACCAGATGCAGAATTTCTCCGCATCGTCCACAGGCAGCTTCGCGAGAGTGTAGAACGCGCCCATAGGGATCGGAGAATAGACTCCCGGAATCTTGTTGAGGCCGTCTATCAAGAAGTTGCGGCGGTCTAGATATTCCTCATAGACCCCATGCAGATATTCCTTGGACACGTCTATCGACGCGGCCGCCACCAGCTGCCCGATGAGCGGCGGGGAGAGGCGCGCCTGACAGAACTTCATCACAGCCTCATGGACTTTCTTGTTGTGGGTGCACAGACAGCCGATGCGCGTGCCGCACTCGGAGTAGCGCTTTGATACTGAATCAAAAAGGACGACGTTGTCGTCTATCCCGTCCAGATGGAACGCCGAGATGTACGGCATCCCGGTGTAGATGAACTCGCGGTACACCTCGTCGCTGAAGAGGAAGAGATTGTGTTTCTTCACGATATCCCGCAGCTGAAGCATCTCCTTGCGCGTGTAGAGGTATCCTGTAGGGTTGTTGGGATTGCAGATCAGGATGGCCTTGGTCCTGTCCGTTATCTGCTCTTCGAAAGCCTCGACCGACGGCAGGCGGAATCCGTCCTCGATGCGGGTCTTGACGCTCTTGATGACGGCCCCTACGGATATGGCAAAGGCCATATAGTTGGCGTAGAATGGATCTGTGACGATTATCTCGTCCCCCGGATCGAGACAGGCCAGGAAGGCGAAGAGCACGGCTTCGGAGCCGCCGGCAGTGATGATGATCTCCTCGGGAGACAGGTATATGCCATAGCCGGCATAATATTTCACCATCTGCGTGCGCAGCTCGAGCAGGCCGTCGGACGGGCTGTATTCGAGAATCTCCCTGTCTATGGAGTGCAGAGCGTCAAGGGCGCACTGCGGGGTCTTGATATCCGGCTGGCCTATGTTGAGATGATAGACGTGCACGCCGTTGCGCTTCGCCTCGTCGGCATAGGGGGCGAGCTTGCGGATTGGAGAAAACGGCATGTTGTCCGCCCTCCGGGATATTTCCATTGACATATTTTTTATCAGTTTCAGTGAAGTACAGCCTCAAAGATAGAAAATTATTGTCACAAATAATCACTATCTTGCGGAGCGGCACGACCGTTTGCACATAAAAACGTAACGTATGAAACATATCCGGACAATTCTCATTTCCCTTACGATCACGGGATTTGCGTATCTCCCATCCTCCGCACGGGAGATCGACGTCGACCTTTCAAAACCGGGCGCGGCGATTCAGCCCACCATGTACGGCATCTTCTTCGAGGACATCAACTTCGCAGCTGACGGAGGGCTGTATGCGGAGCTTGTCAAGAACCGCTCGTTCGAGTTCCCCAATGCGCTCCAGGGGTGGAAGACGTTCGGAAACGTCACCGTCAGAGACGATGGGCCGTTCGAGCGCAACCCCCACTATGTAAGACTCTCCGACCCCGGCCACAGACACAAGCACAGCGGCCTTGACAACGAAGGTTTCTTCGGAATAGGACTGAAAGAGTGTGAGACCTACCGCTTCAGCGTATGGGCAAGAGCCCCTTTCGGAGGGGAAGGCAAGCTCCGCGTGGAATTCGTCAACCCCGCCTCGGATGAGGAAAGACAATATTTCTGCCAGGCGCATCTCACCGTGGACTCCGCGGACTGGAAGAAATACGAAGTGCTGATGAAATCCGACAGGACGGATCCGAAAGCGGTGCTGCGCATCTTCGACGAGAGTCCGGAAGTAACCCTCGACCTTGAGCACGTATCCCTGTTCCCCGTAGATACCTGGATGGGACACGAAAACGGGCTGCGCAAGGATCTCGCACAGGCCCTGTACGACCTGCATCCGGGCGTGTTCCGCTTCCCTGGAGGCTGCATAGTGGAGGGGACGGACCTTGAAACGCGCTACAACTGGAAGAATTCCGTCGGGCCGGTGGAGAACCGCCCCCTCAACGAGAACCGCTGGGAATACACCTTCCCGCACCGCTTCTTCCCGGACTACTACCAGAGCTACGGCCTGGGATTCTACGAGTTCTTCCTGCTCAGCGAAGAACTCGGGAGCGAACCCCTCCCCATCCTGAGCTGCGGACTCGCCTGCCAGTACCAGAACGATGACGAAAGCGCCCACGTACCCGTGGCGGAC
>CAVGYS010000219.1:0-2398 GCA_963633505.1 Oscillibacter sp. MSJ-31 | reverse complement strand
GACTGTTGTTTCGGCCGGGTTATAGCATATTTGATGAGGTCTGCTCTAACCTGGAATCGGAGTGTGCCTCTGGTGTGCTTCTGGGACTGTTGACTGTGGTAGGTTATAGCATATTTGGCTAGGTTTGCTCTAACCTGGAGGCGGGGTGACGGGAGAGACAGGAAGAGGGGAAGAAGGAAGAGGGGGAAAAGGCATGGAGAGGCGAGAAAAAGCAGGAAGAGGGGAAACGAAATCAGCTAAAACAAACACCCTGTGCTTGCTGAAAATCAATGGAATTTAGGTAAGTTTGCAGGATATGTCCAGAACGAGTAAAATAACTTTCGTGACACTGGTGGGGTCGGTGGTCAATGCCGTGCTGACCGTCTTCAAGATTGTGGCCGGTATCGCCGGGCATTCCGCCGCGATGATCGCCGACGGTGTCCATTCCCTGTCCGACCTTCTGAGCGATGTCGTCGTGCTGGTGTTCGTCCGCATTTCCGACAAGGGGCGCGACAAGGACCACGACTACGGCCACGGCAAGTTCGAGACGTTCGCCACGCTGATTATCAGTCTGATGCTTCTCGTCGTCGGGGCCAATCTCATGTCCTCCGGAATAAGGAGCATCCGAGTGATTCTCGGCGGAGAAGTGGTGGCCGCACCGGGGATGATAGCCCTCTGGGCCGCCGTGCTGTCAATAGTTTCCAAGGAGATATTGTATCGCTATACGGCGGTGTGGGGCCGCAAACTGGACAGCCCGATGATGGTGGCCAACGCCTGGCATCACCGTTCCGACGCCTTCTCGTCCATAGGGTCTCTGCTCGGCATCGGCGGAGCCATCCTGCTCGGGGACAAGTTCGTCATCCTCGACCCGCTCGCCGGCTGCATCATCAGCATCTTCATCATCGTGATGGCGGTAAGGATGTCGATTCCCGCAATCAAGGAGCTGCTCGACGTCTCCCTCCCGGATGAGATGGAGGAGCAGATTGTCCAGACAGCCAAGGGAATACGGGGAGTGGTTGACCTGCATGAACTCAAGACCAGAAGGGAAGGCCCTGGCATCGTGATGGAGGGTCATCTTGTTCTCCACTCCGATATTTCACTGCATCAGGCACACGACATCTCCAAGAAGGTCGAGCGGGCGCTTCGTGAGAGGTTCGGCAGTTCCACCCAGATTTCCCTTCACCTCGAACCGGAGAACGATTCGCGCTGAGAAGCTGCCCGCCATTAGGCTTGCTTCCCCGCCATCAGCGCGCGCAGGCGGAAGAGCCAGTAGAGCAGACCGGCTCCGGCAAGAACCGCCCCGGCCACTCCGACCCAGGAGAGGGACAGGTGCGTGCACACGGCTCCGCCAAGAAAGGCTCCGCAGCCGATTCCAAGGTTGAAAATCCCCGAGTAGATGGACATCGCCACGGCGGATTCGTCTTCCGATGCGGCAGAAATCACCTCGGACTGCATGGCCAGATTGTAGGCCGTCACCGAGATCCCCCACAGCGCGCAGAGCGCGATGCTCAGAGTGTGGCTGAAAGACAGAGGCCGCATCGAGAGCAGGGCGAGCGTCAGCCCGCACATCGCGAGGGTGACGAAGCTGAAACGGTGGCCGGAGTAGAACTTTGAGAACATGACGCTGCTCACCAGTCCCGCTGCGCCGAACACCATCAGAGTGCCGGTGATGAGGCTCTCTCCCATTCCCCCGATCTGCGCGAGGAACGGCTCTATGTAGCTGTAGGCCGTATAGTAGCCCGTGGCGAAGAGGAGAGTGAACACGTAGATCCCGATGAGAACCTTCTTGCGCAGCATCAGCGGCAGCGAGTGCAGGTTCACGCCCTTGCCGGCAGGAACTGAGGGCAGGGTGGCCGCCACGTATATGAGAGTCAGCAGGGCGAATATCCCGACGCAGAGAAAGGTCATCCTCCAACCCACCATCAGACCTATGGCGCGTCCCAACGGCATACCCATGATCACGGCTATCGAAGTGCCCGTGACAACGACGCTCAGGGCAATGGAGCGGCAGGCGGGTGGAACCGTGTGCACCGCAATGGACGGGATGATGGACCAGAATATGGCGTGGGTCGCGGCGACCCCGATGCGGGCGAGCATCAGCATCCAATAGGAGGAAGAGAGAAACGACAACCCCTGAAACAGGGTGAAGAATCCCATCACGCCGAGCAACAGCTTGCGCATGTCGGTCCGGGAGAAGAACATCGTCAAGGGAAGCGAGAGAAGCATCACGACCCAGGCATACACGGAAATTAGCATCCCCGTCTCGGCCTCGGTGCGGGCGAAATCGGCCCCTATGCCGCTCAAGAGCCCGATCGGCACGAACTCGGAGGTATTAAAAATAAAAGCGGCACAAGCAAGCCCGATAAGGGCTGTCCAGTGCCTGACTGACATTTTCTGCTCTGTCATTAAATATATATAC
>CAVGYS010000218.1:0-2444 GCA_963633505.1 Oscillibacter sp. MSJ-31 | reverse complement strand
GCAACAATATGTGCGAGTCTTCCACAAAATCACGCAATTATGCGAGGTACAGCATCACGAAGGACGGCGAAGGCTATTCCTACACCCAATACGGGACGGAAGAGCCGCTTGAAGCCGGCGAAGGTTTCCGGAGCGACTGGAGCCGGGTCAACGTGAAGGGTTCCGTCGATTATTCCCGCAGTTTCGGGAAGCATGCGGTCGATGCCTCTGTCTTTGCGCTGATGGACAACTACCGGCAGTATTCCGTGCGCTCGGACACAAGGTATGTCAATTTCGCAGGCCGCGCGACATATTCATATTCCGGAAAATACATCGCCGAGTTCGTGGCTTCGGGCACCGGTTGCGACGATTACGCCCGAGGACACAGGTTCGGATTCTTTCCGGCCGCGTCCGTCGGCTGGGTCATTTCAGAAGAGCGGTGGATGAAGGCTGCGCGAGGGGTGGATTTTCTGAAACTGCGGGCCTCGGCGGGTATGGTCGGAAACAATCAGAACTCAGCCGGGCGCTACCTCTATGACGAGGCGTATGCATGGACAGGCTCCTATCTGTTCGGCACAGGCTCCTCCTCATCTTCCGCGTTCGGCATAACTGTCATCCCGAATCAGGAGCTCGGCCCGGAGCGCGAAACCGTGTTCAATGCTGGAATCGACGCGAGGTTCTTCGGGGCGCTTGCCGTCAGCATGGACATTTTCACCGGGACGAGGCGCGGAATAGTGGATCAGGCGTCGGGGACGACTCCGGGATTCACCGGGGCGGCTTATGGCGGCATACTTCCTTACATCAACACCGGAACGGTCAGAAACAGCGGTTTTGAACTTACGGCCGAGTGGCGGAGGAAAGTCTCGGATGACATTGAATGGCATGTCGAGGCCGGACTGTGGTTCGCGAGGAACAGGATTGTCGAGATGGGCGAGCCTGCGAGAGCCTATGACTACCAGTACAGGAAAGGACACCCCGTGGGGACTCCTTTCGTTCTTGTCGCGGACGGCTATTGGAAAGAGAGCGACTTCAATGAGGACGGAACCATTCTGGACGGGATTGCGGTGCCGCAGTACGGCAGCGTGAAGCCAGGCGACATAAAATATGTCGATCAGAACGGTGACGGCGTCATCGACGCCAATGACGGAGTCCCGACGGGATATTCCTACATCCCCGAATGGAACTTCACTTTCAGCGGAGGAATGAGGTGGAGGAACATCGAGTTCGACATGATGTTTCAGGGTGTCGGCAACAGGGATGTCTATCTCAGCGGCAACACCGTATATTCGTTTCAGGACAACGCCTCCGCATCCGGTCTCGCTCTCGACAGCTGGACTCCGGAGCACACGGACGCGTCCTATCCGAGACTCTCGCTCAGCAATTTCAGTAACAATTACAGAACCTCAACTTTCTGGAGACGGAACGGCAGCTATCTCAGGCTCAAGAACCTCTACATCGGCTACAACATTCCGTCCCGTAAGCTGCAGAACAGGATATGTGTCTATCTGAACGGCACCAACTTGTTCACAATCAGTGCGTTGGGCAGATTCGTGGATCCCGAGAGCAGCTCCCTCGTGACCTATCCGCTTACGCGCACGTTCAGCGCAGGAATGAAATTCACGTTCTAAATGACGGCGAAAATGGCAAAGATCATCTTCATATTGATTGTCGCGGCGGCTGTTTCCGGCTGTGACAGGTTTCTGGACAGGGAACAGGATTCGTTCATCGACCTTGAAAAGACATACACTTCATACGAAAGGACAGGTCAGGCTCTCGTGAACGTGTACCTCTATCTGCCGGACGGACTCAACCGCATCGGGGCGGCGATGTACGACGCGGCGACCGATGACGGCGAAAACTCGATCGAGACTTGTGCAATTCAGAAATTCAACGACGGCTCGTGGGGTCCGCAGGACAATCCGGACGATGTCTGGAACAGAATGTATGCGGGAATACGGATGTGCAACGAGTTCATGGCCAATGTGCATCGGGTGGATCTTGAAAACTACAGGCTTGACCCGGACAATCAGACGGAATACCGCAACAGGCTCAAGGATCTGGAGATATGGTCGGCCGAGGCGCGTTTTCTCAGGGCATATTTCCATTTCGAGCTTGTGAAGAGATACGGCCCCGTGCCTTTCATTGACACTGTCCTGCCGGCTGCGGGAGACCACGGCGGCATCGTACGGCCTGAGATGGACGAGGTCATCGGACGGATTGTCGAGGACTGCGACGCCGCCTCGCAGGTGCTTGAACTGACCCCGTGGAGGGACGACGCGTCGGCATACGGAAGGGCGACCAGGGGAGCCGCGCTGGCTCTGAAGAGCAGAGTTCTGCTTTATGCCGCAAGCCCCCTGTACCTTGACTGGAAGAATCTTGACGAGAACAGCCTCCCGAGCGACAAGGACAAGTGGGAGAAGGCGGCGAAGGCGGCCAAGGACGTGATTGATCTCGGGCAGTACATG
>CAVGYS010000217.1:0-2449 GCA_963633505.1 Oscillibacter sp. MSJ-31 | reverse complement strand
CTCCCTGGCCGCCGTGGCCCTTGTCCTTCTCTTGGGGCGGAAGGGCAGGTAAAGATCTTCGAGCTCGGTTGAATCCACGGAGTTTTCGATTTTCTCCCCGAGTTCCTCCGTCAGAGCTCCGGCTTCGCTTATGGTCTTGAGAATCGTGCCTTTACGTTTCTCCATCTCGTCGAAGACGTCGGCCCAGTGACGGACTTCCGCCACCTGAGCGTCGTCCATCCCGCCGGTCTTCTCCTTGCGGTAGCGGCTGATGAAGGGGATGGTGTCGCCCTCGGCGAACATCTCGACACAATTTTCAACCTGCCAGGTCTTGAGCTCGAGCAGGGAGGCTATGCGGGAAATATATATTTCTTTCATTGTTGTCAAGGACGTATTTTTCTGAATCTCAGGGCGAGCACTCCCCAGAAGGCTTCGCCGAAGATGCTTCCCGACATCTTGGAGGTGCCTTCCTTGCGGTTCACGAAGACGACGGGCACTTCGGTTATGCGGAATCCGAGTTTCTTGGCGGTGTATTTGAGCTCTATCTGGAAGCCGTAGCCTTTCATCTTGACGGCGTCTAGATTGATGGTTTCAAGCACTTTGCGCGAGTAGCAGACAAAGCCCGCCGTGCTGTCGAAGATTCTGAATCCGAGGATGGTGCGGACATATATGGAGGCGCAGTAGGAGATGAGAATCCGGGAGATGGGCCAGTTCACGACATTGATTCCATCGCAGTAGCGGGAGCCCACGGACATGTCGGCCTCGCCGTTGGTCAGCGGCCTGAGGAGCCTCGGCAGGTCCAGAGGGTTGTGGGAGAAATCGGCGTCCATCTCGAAGACGTAGTCGTATCCTTTGTCCAGAGCCCATTTGAACCCCGTCACGTATGCCGTCCCGAGCCCCAGCTTCCCGCTCCTTTCGATGAGATGCAGTCTCCCGGGGTAGAGGTCCATGAGGCTTTTCACCTCCCTTCCGGTGCCGTCCGGCGACCCGTCATCGATGACGAGGATATCGTACGACCCCTCGACGTCGAATACGGCTTTGGTGATTTTGGCGATGTTCTCAATCTCGTTGTAGGTCGGAATGATGACAAGTTTCCGTTCCATATTTTCAGTGTCCTTATCCTGCAAATGTAGTGCTTTTTATTTATTTTTGCATTCTATGACAGTAAGCAGATTTGACATTCCTTCGCGGGTCGGCGTGTCCCGTCTTCGCGAGATCGCTTCGGAGTGCGGCTCACGGTACGTGCTCATCTATACCAATCCGGCGGAACTCGAGTGGGTGGATTTCGGGCTTGAGCGTATGCTCCAGGTGGCTTCCGACACGGGGGCCGCGATGCTCTATGCCGACCATTTCCGCTCGGAGGAGGGGGAGGTCTTCCCGCATCCCGTGATCGATCTGCAGGAGGGTGCCCTCAGGGATGATTTTGATTTCGGCGGGGTGCAGCTCTACCGCTCCGACGCCTTCAGGGAGGCTGTGGCCGGGATGGACGAGGAGTATGAGTACGCCGCCCTGTACGACCTGAGGCTCAGGGTGTCGCGGCTCGGGAGGATTGTCCATATCAATGAATACCTTTATCGTGAAGTGGAACAGGATTCCCGCAAATCCGGGGAGAAGCTCTTCGATTATGTCGATCCCCGCAACAGGGCTGTCCAGATTGAGATGGAAAAGGCCTGCACCGCGCATCTGAAGGCTGTCGGCGCGTATCTCGCTCCCGAGTTCAAGGTTCCGGATTTCTCCGAGGGAGGGGAGTTCGAGTATGAGGCTTCCGTCGTGATTCCATGCCGCAACAGGGTGCGTACGATAGGGGATGCCATCCGCTCCGCGCTCGGGCAGGTGACGGACTTCAAGTACAACGTGATAGTGGTCGATGACAATTCGACCGACGGCACGCAGGAGGTCATCCGTTCGTTTGACGACCCGCGTCTGACATATATTGCACAGGGGCCGGGCTATCATGCCATAGGGGGCAACTGGAATGCGGCGGTTCATCATCCGTCCTGCGGACGTTTCGCCCTCCAGCTTGATTCGGACGACGTGTATTCCGGGCCGGACACGGTGCAGAAGTTCGTCGATGCCTTCAGGGAGCAGAACTGCGCGATGGTTATAGGCTCGTATCAGCTTACCGACATAGACTTGAATCCTCTTCCTCCGGGAATCATCGACCATAGGGAGTGGACTCCGGAGAACGGGCGCAACAATGCATTGAGAATCAATGGTCTTGGTGCTCCGCGAGGGTTCTGGACTCCGTTGCTGAGGCAGATCAATTTCCCTGTGACGAAGTATGGGGAGGATTACGCAGTGGCCCTGCGCATCAGCCGGGATTATCAGATCGGGCGCATCTGGGACGTGCTCTATGACTGCCGCCGCTGGGACGACAATTCTGACGCCGCGCTCTCTGTCGAGAAGGTCAATGCCAACAACCTCTACAAGGATCGCCTCCGCACCTGGGAGCTTCAGGCGAGAGTGGCAA
>CAVGYS010000216.1:0-2476 GCA_963633505.1 Oscillibacter sp. MSJ-31 | reverse complement strand
GAGCTGAGCCTCTCCGCCTGCAGGAGCAACTACCGTTATTTCCGCTCCCTTCTCAAGCCTTCCACCAAGCTGCTCGTGCTCGTCAAGGCCAACGCCTACGGTCACGGGGCCGTGGAGTTCGCGTCGATGCTACAGGCCGAGGGGGCCGACTATCTCGCCGTGGCTCTTCCCGTGGAGGGGATGGAACTCCGCTCCAACGGCATCTCGCTGCCGATACTCGTGCTGACCGCGGGCACCGATTTCTTCCCCGAGATCATTGACAACCACCTGGAACCAGGCATCCCCAACCTCTACACCCTTGAGGCGCTCTGCGCCATCCTGCGCGAGCGCGGAATCAGCGATTTCCCCATCCACGTCAAGCTCGACACCGGGATGCACCGACTCGGTTTCATGACGTCGGAAATCCCCGCGCTGCTCGATTTTCTCTCCGTGCACAAGGAAGTGAGAGTAAAGTCAATATACTCTCACCTCGCGGCGGCGGAAGACCCTCTCGAGGATGAATTCACCCTCGGGCAGATAGAGATGTTCCGCCGCAACGCCGGACTGATTTCGCAGGCTCTGTCCTACAGGCCCATGTGGCACGTACTCAATTCCGCCGGGATAGAGAGATTTCCTCAGTATCAGTTCGATATGGTGCGGCTCGGCATAGGAATCTACGGCATCAGCGCCCTGCCCGGGGTGACGCTCTCCCCGGTGGCCTCCCTTAGGGTCAAGGTCTTGCAGGTCAAGACCCTCGGTCCGCAGGACGGAACCATAGGCTACGGCAGGCACGGCCACGTCTCCCCTGAGGGCACGGTGATCGCCACGATTCCGGTGGGCTATGCCGACGGCATCGACAGGCATCTGGGCTGCGGCGCGGCTTCGTTCAGCGTGAACGGGCACAGGGCCCCCACGATAGGCAACGTCTGCATGGACATGTGCATGCTGGACGTGAGCGGGATAGACGTCAAGGCGGGGGATACCGTGACGATTTTCGGCGAAGACCCTACGGTCTGTGAGCTTGCCGGCATCCTCGGCACGATTCCTTATGAAATATTGACCTCCGTTCCGCGTAGAATAGAAAGGATAATAGTCAAATGAATATGAAAAGAATCATCATCACCATCGTCGCACTTGCGCTGACAGGCGTCGGCGCGGCCTCGCAGCAGAAAGGGGGCATCACTCCGGAGATGCTCGTCGAGATTGAAAAGGGATATCAGGGCACTTCCGCCGACAAGGCGATACGCAACGCCCTCAACACCGCTTCCGTGGCCGTCCTGGCCGCCAACGCGGACAATGCTGCGATGATTGACACGGAGTTCTCCGACCGCGTGAAGACGGTCGGCATCACCGACCAGAAGTCATCGGGGCGCTGCTGGCTCTTCACCGGGCTGAACGTCCTGAGGGCCGCCGCAATCGAGAAATACGACCTCGGGGATTTCCAGTTCTCGCAGTCCTACTGCTTCTTCTGGGATCAGCTCGAGAAGGCCAACCTCTTCCTGCAGGCCGTCATCGACACCCGCGAGAAGCCGTTTGACGACAGGGAGGTGGACTGGCTCTTCTCCAATCCGCTCAGCGACGGAGGTACTTTCACCGGGGTGGCCAACCTCGTGACGAAGTACGGCCTGGTGCCCTCCAACGTGATGCCTGAGAGCTACACGGCCAACAACACCTCGGCGATGACGACCCAGCTCAAGACCCTCCTGCGCAAGGACGGCCTGAAACTCCGGGAGACTCCTTCCGGGGTGAAGAAAAAGAATCTTCCCGCATATCTCCAGGCGCAGAAGGTGGAGATGCTCAAGGACGTATATCACGTGCTCGCCCTCGCCTACGGCGTGCCTCCGACCTCATTCGAGTGGAAGGGGAAGAGCTACACCCCGCAGGAGTTTTACAAAGAGCTGCTCGGCTACGATCTGGAGCACGGCTACGTGATGCTTATGAACGACCCGTGCCGCGAGTACGGCAAGGTCTATGAGATACAGTACGACCGCCACACCTACGACGGGCAGAACTGGCTCTACGTCAATCTTCCCATCGAGCGCATCAAGCAGATGGCCATCTCCTCCATCAAGGCGGGCAAGGCGATGTACTTCTCCTGCGACGTGGCCAAATACCTCAACCGCAGCAATGGTGTTGCCGACCTGCGCAACTTCGACTACGAGTCCCTGCTCGGCGTGGATCTCTCGATGGACAAGAAGCAGAGGGTGATGACCCACGCGAGCGGTTCCTCCCACGCGATGACCCTCATCGCCGTGGATCTGAAGGACGGCGTGCCGCAGAAGTGGATGGTGGAGAACAGCTGGGGCGCGTCCTCCGGCTACAAGGGCAACATAATCATGACCGACGAGTGGTTCAACGAATATATGTTCCGTCTCGTGGTGGAGAGGCAGTTCGTCCCTGAGGACGTGTTGAAGATGCTGGAACAGAAGCCGATACAGCTTCCGGCCTGGGATCCTATGTTCCTCGGAGAAGAATAGTCCCGGACAATATGGAGCCG
>CAVGYS010000215.1:0-2502 GCA_963633505.1 Oscillibacter sp. MSJ-31 | reverse complement strand
TTCCAGACGTGCCTCTTCAGCCACTCGAGCATCTTTCCGAATACGGGTGCAAATATACAAATAAATTCCGAAGATTCGCACTTTTCCGCATCGGCCTGCCCCTTCGACCTAAAAACTTCGCAGCCTAATCATTCCACGCGTAGGAGGCACCTGCCCCGCTGCCCTGCCCCTGCCTGTTCAACACAAAACCATCGCAGTCGGCAGCTGTCACCGCTGCCACTGTCTGTCTGTCGGAGTTGCAGGCGCATAATCCGCTGTGGACTGAGTGGATGGGGTAGCTCCGAGCCGGGTTCAACATAGTTCTATACGAATACCCTTGGCGTTTGTCCGGCAAAACGGCTTTCCACCGGACAGAAAGACAACAACGTTAAGGTGTACCGGACGAGAAAAGTAGACACGGTGAACCTTGACGGAGTCGGTTGACTCCGTTTTTGTCGGGGAGGTGGTTGTGGGGATAGTCAGCCGTGAACGGCTTTTCTTACAGTTCGTCGGAGGCGTAGAGGTAGCTGCGGAGAGGGGAGTCGTAGTCAAAGAAGTCTTCCTCGGAGAAGAACCTGTCAAGCTCCGCGGCGGCGGCCTCGACGGAGTCCGATGCGTGGATGACGTTTTCCTGATGGCTCATGCAGTAATCTCCGCGAACCGTGCCCGGCAGGGCGTTGCGGCCGTTGGTGGCTCCCGTCATCTCGCGCACCACTCTTACGGCGTCGACCCCCTCCCAGCAGCATAGCACCACCGGAGCGGCCATCATCGAGGCTTCGATGATCGGATAGAACGGCTTGCCGACCAGGTGCGAGTAATGCTCCGCGCACTTCTCCTTGGTGAAGCGGTACATCTTGAGGGCCGTGAGGTGGAGGCCTTTCTTCTCGAATCTTGAGATGATTTCCCCGCAGATCCCTCTCTGGAGAGCGCAGGGCTTGAGGATAACGAGTGTCCTTTCCATATTATTCGCAGATATAGTCGCAGGCGACGCGGCTCTCCCGCACTTTGCGGCAGTATTCGGAGACGGCCTTGTGTGACGGGTGGTTCTTGTATTTGTCGAGGTCTTCGAGCGAGTCGAAGGTGGCTACCAGGCAGGCGTCGTAGTTGCCGGGGGCAACGTTGAGCCCGACTTCGCAGCTGCGTATCTCCGGTATCTCGCCTTTCAGGGCCTCGAGCTGCTCTTTCATCCATTGCGCGTTCTGCGCGGCGCTCCTGCCTTCCGCTTGCGGAAGGAGTTTCCACATAACGATGTGTTTTAGCATAATCAATTTTTTCAAAATTACGGATTTCGTCCGAATTAGGCAATGCCGACAGCTTCTTATTTTTGAAATCCTCGGGGGATTTGCTAAATTCGCGTGGCGGTGGCGGTACGTCCGGATTGAGTGAAGCTCCACGGGGCGGCGCTGCCGGAAACGCCGCGTAAGGGAAGACAAGAATCATTCAAAGTTATAGGTATGAAAAAGACAATAGCATCACCCAAGGCTCCGGCGGCGGTCGGGCCTTACTCTCAGGCAGTTGAACTCAACGGCACTCTCTTCATCTCAGGCCAGCTCCCCGTGGATCCTGCAACGGGACAGATGCCCGGGAGCATAGAGGAGCAGACACGCCGCAGCCTCGACAATCTCGGATACGTACTCGAGGAGGCCGGGCTCGGATTCGACGACGTCGTGAAGACCACCGTGCTCCTTGACGACATCGCCAACTTCGGGGCGATGAACGCCGTGTATGCCGAGTATTTCAAGGGCGACAAGCCATCGCGCGTCTGCTACCAGGTTGCGGCCCTGCCGAAGGGCGCCAAGGTCGAGATCGATGCCGTAGCCGGCAAATAATCGCGGCATGGACAAATATCTCCAGAGGACAACCCTCCTCGTTGGGGAGAATGCGCAGGCGGAGATTTCCCGCGTGCGCATAATTCTTTTCGGGGTCGGGGGAGTTGGAAGCTGGTGCGCGGAGGCCCTGGTGCGCTCCGGGGTGAGGCACCTGACAATCGTGGACTTCGACACCGTGAGCGAGAGCAACGTCAACCGCCAGCTGATGGCAACGCCCCGCACCGTGGGGGAAGCCAAGGTGGAGGTGCTGCAGGCCAGGCTTCTGGAAATCAGCCCGCAGGCCGAGATCATTGCCCGGAAGGAACTGTATTCTGCGCAGACTGCCGGGAGCTTCGCGCTGGAAGAGTATGACTATATAATAGATGCCATCGATTCCCTCAAGGACAAGGCCGACCTCATCAAGAGGGGGATGGATGCTCCCGGGGTGTTCTTCTGCTCGCTTGGCGCCGCGCTCAAGATTGACCCGACCCGCATCAAGGTCGGGAATTTCTGGAAGGTGCGCGACTGCCCGCTGGGTGCCGCGCTCCGAAAGAAACTGCGCCGCGAGGGGGGAGTGCGCGAACATTCTTTTCTCTGCGTGTACGGGGACGAGGTGTTGCCGAACCGGGGCGTGGAGGCTGTGGGGGAGGGCTTGCTCGCAGACGAGGCCGAGGCGGCGGGCAAGGCCACGATCAACGGCACTATGGCCCATATC
>CAVGYS010000214.1:0-2505 GCA_963633505.1 Oscillibacter sp. MSJ-31 | reverse complement strand
ATACGACAAAGAAAACGACAGCATATAAAATGAAGACATGGCAGTATCTGTTGGCGCCCGTGGCCTTGCTGGCCGTCGCCTGCGGCCCGAAAAGCGGAAACCCATCTGAAGAAGAGACCCCGTCTGCTCCCCCTCCCCTTGGATTCTACACCGACCGCTATTCTGCGGACACCACGCAGCTTCGCAGCGGGGACACTTTCTCCGTGCTGATGCGCCGTCTGGGGATGAGCGCTTCGGACGCCTACACCTTGAGCAATCTTTGCAGCCGCGACATATTCGACCTGCGCAAGATGCGTGCAGGCAATCATATCCACGCCTACTACGAGCAGACCGACAGCAGCAGGATTCTCCGCTATGTCGTATATGAGCAGGACAGGGTGCGCTCGACCGTGTTCCAGTGCAGCGACTCGCTTGCGATATGGAACGTGGACAAACCTGTGGAGAAGCAGCGTCGGCTCACTGACGTCACGATCCGGAGCTCCCTGTGGAATGACATGATCGCCGCCGGAGCGTCCCCCAACCTTATAATGAATCTCGCGGACATCTACCAGTGGAGCGTCAATTTCTTCACCCTCCGCGAGGGAGACCGCTTCCGCGTGATCTATTCGCAGACGGTATGCGAGAACGAGGTAGTATCTATAGATACGGTGCATTTCAGCCTTTTCAACGGCAATGACGGCAAACAGGTGGCCGCGGTGCGTTTCCAGACCGCCGATGGCGGGAGCAACACCTATTGGGACAAGGGAGGCGTGAGTCTCAAGAGGATGTTCCTGAAGGCTCCTCTCAAGTACAACCGCATCAGCAGCCGTTTCTCCTATCACCGCAAGCACCCTGTCACCGGGAAGGTCAAGGCCCATACTGCCGTGGATTACGCCGCCCCTACAGGGACCGAGGTGCATGCCATCGGCGACGGGGTCGTAACCAAATGCGGCTGGGACGGAACCGGCGGGGGCAACCGCATCAGAATCAAGCACATGCAGGGCTACGAGAGCTGCTATATGCACCTGTCCAAATTTGCCAAGGGGATAAAGGTCGGAACCCGCGTATCGCAGGGACAGCTGATAGGTTATGTCGGGGCCACCGGCACTGCGACGGGGCCGCATTTGGACTTCCGCATCTGGGAGAAGGGACGCCCCATCGACCCTCTCTCTCTCAATTCCCCGGCTTCCGAGCCTCTCAACAAAAAATACCTACAGGAATTCAACGCCCTGTACGACAAGTATATGATTGAGGCCGGAGCGATGACGGCGCAGCCCGATTCGACAAGCGTAGGAAGTGGAAATTAAGCCCATAGCCTACTTCAGTTCCCCCGTGGAAGGCAAGTTCGGACTGCCTCGGCAGGCCGGAGTGGTTCCCTCCCTGCCGGGACGGATAGTGCTCGAAAGAGAGTTCCGCTCCCCCGACGCGCTCCGGGGAATCGAGGGCTTCGATTATCTCTGGCTGATATGGGGATTCAGTCTCAACCGTCCCGCCGCCTCCGGCCACCTGACGGTGCGCCCGCCCAGGCTCGGCGGCAACGAGCGTGTCGGGGTGTTCGCCTCCCGCTCCCCTTTCAGGCCCAATCCTCTGGGACTGAGCTCCGTGAAGCTGCGCCGCGTGGACTATGACTCCGGGGTGATCGAAGTCCTGGGGGCGGACCTTGCCGACGGCACCCCGATCTATGACATCAAGCCTTATGTCGAATATGCGGACAGTCACGTGGGCGTGCGTTGCGGCTTTGCGGACAGCCGCCCCTGGAACACTCTGAAGGTGGAATTCCCGGAGCGGGCGAGCTCGGTTTTTTCCCCTTCCGAACTTGAAGCCCTGCGGGAGATTCTCGCGCAGGATCCGCGTCCGCAGTACCACGACGACCCGGAGCGCGTCTATGGCCTAAGCTATCTGGGGCACGATGTCCGTTTCCGGGTGGACGGGGACGGCCTTGTCGTCACGGAGATTCTCTGAGCCCGGGGAAGCTGCCGTTTTTGTCGAGAGAATCGGGGAGTTCGTCGATTCCGCTTGTTCCGCTTCCGGGCAAAGAATATTTTCGCGACCGGAATATTCAAGGATATGAAAGCGAAATCAATCATTCTCACACTTGTCTTCTCGCTCACTCTGCTCAGTGCAGCGGAGTCTGCGGCCCAGACACGGAAGTGGTCTCTTCAGGACTGCATCGACTATGCGATGGAGAACAACATCTCCCTGCGGCAGGCCCGCAACCGGCAGCTCTCCGGCTTCGAAGACACCCGTCAGGCCAAGGCGGCCTTCTTCCCGAATCTCAACGCTTCTGTCAGCCAAGGGCTTACCAATCGACCGTTTACCGACAGCGGGAACAGCACCGTCATCGGCTCCGACGTCTATAGCACATCGGGGGCCACCAGCTATTCGGGCAACTACGGACTCAACGCCTCGTGGACGCTCTTCAGCGGAGGCAGCCTGATTACCTCCCTCAGGCAGAGCCGCTTGCAGAATTCGGTGGATTCCCTCTCGGTGCAGGAAAGCGCCAACGACATCGCGGTTTCCCTCGTG
>CAVGYS010000213.1:0-2552 GCA_963633505.1 Oscillibacter sp. MSJ-31 | reverse complement strand
CCGAAGTTCCGGACCTGAGTCCGAGCAGGATGTTGGTGGATTTGGAGAACGGAGCTGTGAACTCGTACCTGCTCCCGCTCACGGCGCAACCCACCACGTACCCTTTCACCCACACGTCTTCCTGCCCGGCGCTCTCCCGCGCCTGCTCCACGTCCATCGCCCCGTCGATTCCCTTGTCCGGGCTGTCTTCGCCCCAGACGTAGTCCTCGTCGGTCCAGATGCGGGCGGTGTCGGTCTTCACCGTTATTCCCTCCGGCGCCCCGGATGCGGACAGAGTGAGCGTAAGCATCGTGGCTTCGTTCAGCTGCTTTGAGAGCAGCGTCTGTTCCTTGCCCGACATGCTGACGGAGATCGTGGCCTTGCCGGGCTTGAAGTAGCCGGTGCGCTTTTCCGTGTAGCCGTACATCAGCCGTCCGCCGTTCCCCTTGACGTACAGGATTCCTCCCGGGAAGGCCTCGGTGAAGCGGGCGTCGGGCCTGAGCCTCAGCCCGCAGTTGACCTGTGTGCACAGGAGGCTCGCTCCGATTTTCTCTCCGGCCCGCACTACCACCTCTTCGCTGTCTCCAAACAGGGGGGCGTCGAATCTGGCCTCGTCCGAGCTGTCCGACAGGGCGCTGACCGTATAGGTCCCCGCCTTCAGTTCGAATTCTTCCGGAGAGTCTCCGTAGCGGCCCTCGTAGATTGTCTCTCCGTTTGCCCCCTTGATGCTCAGGACGTAGTCTTCCGTGTCGGGGAGCAGGGACGCTTTGCTCTCGGCGATGCGGACTTGCAGACTCCCTTCTGTTTCTTCTACAAGACTTTGGCAGGATGGCGCTCCGATGAGCAGGAGCGCTGCGGCAGTGAATTTAAGCACTTGAGTTTTCATAGCAGTTTTTTCTGCAAAGATAGCCCTCGAGGGCCTGTAATCGGATGCGAAAACATAAAAAATTCGCGGGCTTTTTGCATCACTGCGAAAAGCCCGCTACTTAACCTAAACTTAAACTATGAAAAACTTCACCGCGAATGTAGATAAATTTATTTGTTTTAGCAAAAAATTCTTACATTTATCGAAATTTTATGGCCGAAAAGGGCCTGTTGGGAGATGTTATTACAGCTAATCATATGAAAAAAGTCTTAATCTTGGCGGCCGCGGTTGCGGCGTCGCTGTCTCTGTTTTCCTGTGGACAGAAGTACGAAACGGTTCCGGGAGATCCTCTTGAGACAAAAATCTACACTTTGGACAACGGCCTGAGGGTCTTCATGTCCGTCAACAAGGAGCAGCCCCGCATCCAGACGTACATCGCGGTGAAGGTGGGGAGCAAGAACGACCCGTCCGAGACCACCGGTCTCGCGCACTATTTCGAACATCTGATGTTCAAGGGTACGCAGCAGTTCGGAACTTCGGACTATGCCGCCGAGGAGCCGATGCTCTCCCGGATAGAGTCCCTCTTCGAGACCTACCGCAACACCACCGACGAGGCGGCCCGCGCGGAGATCTACCGTCAGATCGACTCCGTCAGCTATGAGGCGTCCAAGCTTTCCATTCCCAACGAGTATGACAAGCTGATGGCCATCATCGGAGCCGACGGCACCAACGCCTGGACTTCCTCCGACGAGACTGTCTATACCGAGGACATCCCTTCCAATCAGATTGACAACTGGGCGCGCATCCAGGCCGACCGTTTCCGCAACGTGGTGATTCGCGGTTTCCATACGGAGCTCGAGACCATATATGAGGAGAAGAACATGTCGCTCACCCAGGACAGCCGCAAGATCTGGGAGATGCTGGACAAGGCTCTCTTCCCGCACCATCCTTACGGGCAGCAGACCACTCTGGGCAGCCAGGAGCACCTCAAGAATCCTTCGATCACCAACGTGAAGAAGTATCACGACGTTTACTATGTTCCGAACAACATCGCCATCTGCGTCTCCGGAGACTTCAACCCGGACGAGATGGTGGCGGCCATAGAGAAATATTTCGGCGACTGGGAGCCGAACCCTTCTGTCCCGCAGCTCAAGTTCGAGCAGGAGCCGGCCGTGACCAGCCCTATAGTGAAGGATGTATATGGGCTTGAGTCCGAGATACTTGCGATGGGATGGCGGCTTCCGGGCGCTTCTGATCTGAAGACCTCCGCCGTAGCCGACATCGCCGGTTCGATCCTCAGCAACGGCCGCGCCGGAATCATCGACATAGACGTCAACCAGCAGCAGAAGGCCCTCTATCTGAGCGCCGGCACCAGCATGCGTCCCGACTACGGGATGTTCCTCGTGATGGGACGGCCCAAGCAGGGGCAGACTCTGGAGCAGCTGAAGGACCTGTCTCTCGAGGAGGTCGCGAAACTTCGCGACGGCGAGTTCGACGAGTCCCTCATCACCGCCACCATCAACAATATCAAGCTTTCCAAGATGCGTGGGCTTGAGAGCAACTCTTCCCGCGCGCAGATGTACGTGGATGCTTTCATCAACGGGGTTGACTGGAAGGACGCGGCGCACGAGCTGGAGCGCTATGAGGCGGTGACCAAGGATGACGTGGTGGCCTTCGCGAAGCAGTATTTGGGAGACTCCTCATACGC
>CAVGYS010000212.1:2206-2587 GCA_963633505.1 Oscillibacter sp. MSJ-31 | reverse complement strand
CATCCCCGCTCGCGATGTTCGAGACCCGAAAAGTCAACTACGGCCACTACTACCGCATAGGCTGGGAGGTGAACCTCAACACCGTCAATATCGACAGGGCGTTCCGCTGGGAGAGTTCGCTCGCGCTGAGCCGCGTGAACAGCATCTGGCTCGAAAGGGAGAACAACCACTACTACGAGGAGTACCGGATCAGGGACAGGGAGCCGATGAACGCCTGGTACTACTACAACGTCATAGGCTACGTCAACTCCGACCGCTCCAATGTCCCGGAGTCCCAGAAGACCATCTCCGAAGGCGCTCTGATGCCGGGCGCGCCGATCATCGAGGACAAGAACGGCGACGGGAAGATCACCGTTGAGGACGTGTATATGAAGAACAACG
>CAVGYS010000212.1:1500-2173 GCA_963633505.1 Oscillibacter sp. MSJ-31 | reverse complement strand
CTGGACATCTACATGTACGGTCAGGTGGGGCTTTACAAGAACAACGTGGTTCTCGGGACGACGAGCGGAACCTGGCTCTCCGACAACTCGAGAAACGCGAGCGTGCTCGCCTACAAGGTCTGGAACTCCATCTCCAATCCTGACGGCACACGTCCGGGAATCGCCGCCGGAGACATAGGGGCGCTGCCCGGAGACTGCGGCACCAACGTGAACATGCAGAACGCCTCATTCCTGAAGGTCAGAAACATAACCTTCGGATACACCTTCGACGAGAAGATTCTCAAGGGCGCGTCCAAATGGATAAACTCGATCTATCTCTACTTCGACGCCCAGAATCCTCTGACGTTCACGAAATATGACGGTTTCGACCCCGAGATGTATATGGGAGGCGGCGGAGAAGGCGGGAAGTCCGTCGGAGAATATCCGGCCACCCGTTCGTACTCGCTCGGTCTGAGAGTTTCATTCTAAATCAATGAGGAAATGAAGAAATCAATCATATTTTTGACCCTTGCGGCTCTTCTTGCCGTAGGTTGCGAGAAGAACTTCGACGCCAAGATTTACGGAACGCTGAATCCGGAGAACTATCCGGCGACGGCCGACGAATACGAATCCTACGCGATGATATGCTATGTCCCGTTCGGCTCGACCTGGCAGTATTACCTCGGGGAGGGCT
>CAVGYS010000212.1:0-1490 GCA_963633505.1 Oscillibacter sp. MSJ-31 | reverse complement strand
GGGCTACAACACCCATCCGGTCTATACCTACGAGGGCGGCGGAATCCGTATGTTCGATATGCCGACCGACGAGATGGCTCCGTGGGCGGCGAAGGGCTGGGACGGCGAGTGGAGACGCAATTCCAAGGCGGATTTCTCGCAGTCAATCTACTATTACCGCGGCAACAGCAGCGGAGACAACATCAACCACATCACCAAACTCGCCCACGTGACCCGGCTCACCGAAGTCCTCGGCACGTTGCAGTCCGCCGACCCGTCGGTCTTCGTCGAAGGCAAGAAGGAGCAGCTGGTCGGGGAGGTGGCCCTGTGCAGGGCGATGCTGATGTATTTCATCTTCCATGTTTACGGGCCTATGCCGGTCATAGTCAATCCGGCCGACGTGGAGAACGAGGCCGTGCAGAAGAATCTCGTCCGTCCGACGCTCGACCAAATGAGTCAGTGGATATACGACGACATGCTCCTCGCGGTGGAGAATCTCCCCGAGACGGTTTCCGAAAAAGGCCGCTACACCCGCGACTACGCGAGGTTCTGCCTGATGAAGCACTGTCTGAACGAGGGAGGCCATATGGACGGGTGGTACGACAAGGCCGAGCAGATGTACGAGGAGCTTGTCTCCTCCGGGAAATACGGGCTTTATCTTGAGGGGGACAACCCTTACATGAAAGTCTTCAGCTACTACAACAAGTGGAACAGGGAGATAATAATGGCGGTGAGCAACGAGACCAACGGAGGCTCGACCTACGCTTCCGGGAATTTCTTCCCGTATATGATGGCGTTCATGCCGTCCGACATCTCTCCGGTTGACGACAAGGGGGAAAAGACCCAGTTCACGCGGACCGGCTGGTCGCAGTACTACAATGTCGCCCCCGGCTTCTACAACCAGTATGAATCAGGAGACCTCAGGAAGGCCGCAGTCACCACGGAATACTGGGTGAAGCCAAGCTCCGAAGGCAACCCGACCGTGAAGCAGGACCCTTCGACCATCGGAGTGGGCTGGGACGGCTACCTCATCACCAAGTGGCCTTACGAGACGGACACGTCCAATCAGGGGCACGACTGGCCGCTCGCGAGATGGGCCGACGTCCTGCTGATGAAGGCGGAGCTTGACGTGCGCCGCAGCGGCGCGGCTCCGACGGCTGAGACGGTCTCATACGTGAACGAGGTGCGCTCGCGTGCCGGACTCGGCGGTCTGCCCGCCTCCGCCACGGCGTCGCAGGAGGCTTTCCTGAACGCGGTGCTCGCCGAACGCGGACGTGAGTTTCTCTACGAGGGGATGAGGAAAATCGACCTCATACGCTTCAACTGCTACGCTCAGAAGACCTCGGATGTCAAGGGATACACCCCTACCCACCAGTATCTCCCGGTTCCGAACTTCTTCGTGGACCAGGCGAAGACCTACGGCTGCGACTTCGAGCAGTACTGGAGCAGGGACGGATGGGCGCAGGACCTCTCCAAAGCCAACAGCACCCATTGACGGACGATTCCGTGAC
>CAVGYS010000211.1:0-2611 GCA_963633505.1 Oscillibacter sp. MSJ-31 | reverse complement strand
ACGTAACGGGAACTGTCAAGGATGCCAAGGGCGAACCCGTGATCGGCGCCTATGTGGTCGTGTCCGGCACGACCATGGGTTCCATGACTGACGTCGATGGCAACTGGGCTCTGTCCGTTCCTGCAAACTCCACCCTCGTGGCTTCATGTGTCGGATATACCGACGCCATGGCCACGGTCACAAGCGGAAAGAACGTCTATGATTTTGTCCTTGAGGAAAGCTCCGTCTTCCTCGACGACGTCGTCGTGATTGGTTATCAGACCGTCAAGAGGCGCGACCTCACCGGGTCCGTGTCTTCCGTCACCGGCAAGGACATCGCCAAGGTCCCTGTGGCCTCTGTGGCCCAGGCCCTGCAGGGCAAGCTCGCAGGTGTCAACGTGATGTCTCAGGATGGCCGTCCTGGAGGGAGCTCCACCATCCGCGTGCGCGGCGGCGGCTCCATCAGCCAGTCCAACGACCCTCTCTACATAGTTGACGGAGTGCAGGTCAGCAGTATCGACGACATCCCTGCCGACAACATCGAATCCATCGATGTCCTGAAGGACGCGGCCTCCACCGCCATCTACGGTGCCCGCGGCGCCAACGGCGTAATCCTCATCACCACCAAGGGCGGTTCCGAGGGCAAGGCCCAGGTGCGCTACGGCGTGTACTATCAGTACAAGGAGAATCCGAAGACCCTCCCTGTGATGGACGCTTATGATTACGTCCTCTGGAACTGGTCCTACGCCACCGCCTACGGCTCTTCCTATGGAGACGGAGTTGCGCAGTACTTCGGCCTTGGCCCCGACTACGGCAACAATCTCGAGAAATACCGCAGCGTCACCTCCCACAACTACATCAACGACGTGATGAAGGGTGCCAACACCTGGAATCATGACCTCTCCGTCAGCGGAGGCACTGCCGATACCAAATATTTTGTGTCCGTCAACTACCTTAACGACGACGGAATCCGTATGAAATCCGGATTCAAGAGATTCGGTGCCAACGCCAAGCTCTCCCAGAAGATCACCAAGCAGCTCCAGTTCGACATGGATCTGCGCTACAGCGAGATGGAAATCCTCGGAACCCGCTTTGACTGGGCCACCTCCGCATATTCATACCGCCCTATCGACAATCCTCTCGGTGACGGCAACCCGACCCACTTCGGCAACGGTTCAAGCAGCGTCGAGGATATGTACAATCCGGTTGACGTGCTCAATAACTTCGACAACGTAAGCTCCCGCAACCGTCTCCGTGCCAACGTCGGCCTGACCTGGAACCCTCTGAGGGGGCTCGTAGCCAAGTCCGAACTCGGTGTCAACCGCAACTGGAGCGAGTCCAAGTATTGGGACAACGGTCACCCGAGCGGTAGCGGATACAAGACCGCCACCCTGACCAGGGGCGTGGGAAGCGGATATCGCTGGACCACCACTCTCAGCTATTCGATTCCGTTCGCCAACGAGGACCACAGCGCCACCATCCTTGCGGGTAACGAGGTGCTCAACTCCGAGTCCACCGCCACCAAGATCACCGGCAAATACTAGCCTGCCGCATTCACGATGGAGCAGGCCTTCGGTATGATCAACATGACCGGCACCAACTCCACCGGAGCCAAGGAGGACACTTTCTCCAATGAAATCGGCGTGCCGAGCAACACTCTTTCATGGTTCGGACGCGCGAACTACTCCTACAAGGGACGCTACCTCTTCTCCGCATCCCTGCGTGCCGACGGTTCTTCCAAGTTCGCTCCCAACAACCACTGGGGATACTTCCCTGCGGCATCGGCTGCATGGCGCGTGTCTGACGAATCCTTCATGGAGAGCACCAAGAGCTGGCTCGACGACCTCAAGCTCCGCTTCTCTTACGGCGCTTCCGGTTCCGACAACATCAGCCCTTCTCTCTGGAAGGAGACCTGGACCACCAAGGTGATTACCGTCGACGGCGAGAAGCAGACCTCTTACGTGCCTGGAGATATGCTCAGCAACCCTGACCTCAAGTGGGAGACTACCATATCCCGCAACCTCGGTCTCGACTTCAGCATGCTCAAGAGCCGTATTCGCGGTACCGTGGATCTCTACTGGAACAACACGCGTGACATCCTCATGAAGATCCCTTGCGATCCTTCATCAGGCTACACCTACCAGTTCCAGAACGTGGGCCTCACCTCCAACAAGGGCGTCGAGTTCTCCCTCGCAGGCGAAATCATCTCCCGCCGCGACTTCAGCCTCTCGGCCAACGTGACGTATTCCTACAACAAGAACATGGTCGAGGACCTTCCTGACGGCATCAACGCCGACTCCCACACGAGCTGGGGTTCCACCATGCGCAAGCCGCAGTACGACTACATCATCCGCGAGGGAATGCCTCTTGGCATCGTGTCCGGATACGTGTCTGAGGGCTTCTATACCATTGATGACTTCAACTTCGTGGACGGCAAGTACGTCCTCAAGGAGGGCGTGCCTGATTTCAAGGGCTCCGTAGTGAACTACCCGGAGGGCATCAAGGCTCTCGTCCCTGACGGACAGACGGCGTTTCCTGGAGCAGCCAAGTTCAAGGACGTCAACGGCAACGGCTACATCGACGACGATGACGTGGACGTGATAGGGGAGATGATTCCGAAGCATACCGGAGG
>CAVGYS010000210.1:0-2621 GCA_963633505.1 Oscillibacter sp. MSJ-31 | reverse complement strand
GCCGAAGAGGGAGGAATTATTGCAAAACAGCTTTTTTTTTTTATATTTGCCAAATAACGATAACACTATGTGTCATGAAGAGATTCTTTAACTTTTGTATTCTTGCTCTCGCGATAGTCTGCTGCCTTGCCGCCTGCAAGGGAGGGACCAAGACCCTCCTGCCGAGTGTGAGCGGGAAGGCCGGGGAGGTGCTGGTGGTGATAGACAAGGACAATTGGGAAGGTGCGGTCGGCAACGCCGCTCGTGAACTCCTTGCCGGAGAATGCCCATACCTGGCTCAGCGCGAGCCGCTTTATACTCTCGTGAACGTGACCCCTGCAGGATTCGAATCCGATCTCTTCAAGATTCATCGCAACGTTGTGATGTTCCAGATCAATCCCCAGATCGATTCCGCCGGTGTATTTTTCCGCAAGGACGTCTGGTCAAGTCCGCAGTGCGTGATACAGGTGGCCTCATACGACGCCGACTCCGCGGTGGAACTTCTGCAGAAGAAAGGGCAGCTGATCGTGCGCTCCATCGAACAGGCTGAGCGCGACAGGGTGATACTCAGCACGATGCTCTACGAAGAGAAGAGCATCTACGAGACAGTCTCCGCCCAGATCGGAGGCTCTCCGCATTTCCCGGCCGGGTACAAGTTCAAGAAGATCAGCCCGGAGTTCTGCTGGATTGCCAACGACAAGCAGTATGTCTATCAGGACGTATTCGTGTACCGTTATCCTGCCGAGGCGGATCATCCGTTCTCTTCCGCCAACATCATAAAGCATCGCAACGAGATCCTCAAGCGCAACGTCCCGGGCATGTTCGAGAACACGTACATGACTACCAGCGAGTTCTTCACGCCGATGATCGAGTATCTCAAGTATCGCGGGCGCGACATAGTGCAGACGCGGGGAATGTGGGAGGTGGAGAACGACTATATGGGCGGGCCGTTCGTCTCGCACTCGTTCTACAGCCCCGACGGGAAGGAGATCGTAGTGGCGGAGGCATTCGTATATGCTCCGAGATACGACAAGAGGCAGTATCTGCGTCAGGTGGAATCCCTGCTCTATTCCTGGGAGTGGGCTCAAAAGGACCAAAAGGAAGAAAAATAGTTTGCCAAGTCTAAAATAATTTCTATATTTGCACTCCCTATCCGGATTTTGCCTGATGGGAGAGGCATGGTGGGTTCGTATAACGGCTAGTACTCAAGATTTTCATTCTTGCAATAGGAGTTCGATTCTCCTACCCACTACAAAATATTAAAAGATAAAATAATGGCAAACACAGCTTCAGCAAAGAAGGCCGATCGTCAGAACGAGAGGCACAGAATGCACAACAGGTACTATGCAAGGACCACGAGGAACGCGATTCGCGACATCCGCAACACCACGGACAAGGCTACGGCCGAGAAGAACGCTCCCAAGGTTTATTCAATGATTGACAAACTTGCCAAGATCGGTCTTATCCACAAGAACAAGGCTTCCAATCTCAAGAGCGGCATCGCAGTCTATATCAACAAGCTTGCGTAGTTGAGTTCGACGGGATGTAGCGCAGTTGGCTAGCGCACCACGTTCGGGACGTGGGGGTCGTCCGTTCGAGTCGGATCATCCCGACAGAGAGTCAGGTCAGAAGACCCGGCTCTTTTTTTTGTTCCTGGGGCGTGGTGGGCATTCGCGAGGATGAAGCGGCGCTCCTGCGAACCGCGGCAGGGGAGCGGTCAGCTCTTGCGGTACTCCGACGGGGTCATCCCGGTCTGGGTCTTGAAAAAGCGGTAGAAGGTGGTCTGGTTCGGGAAGTTGAGCTCCCACACGATCGACTTGATGCTCATCCCGGAGTATTTCAGCAGGTTTTTCGCCTCCAGTATCACGAAGGAGTCAATCCACTCGTGCGCGGACTTGCCGCTCGCCGACTTCACCAGTTTCGAGAGGTATTTCGGCGTGAGGTAGAGCTTGTCGGCATAGAACGAAAGGCCTCTCTCCCGGCTGTGATTGTCGCGGACGAGCGCGAGGAAATCTTCGAGTATGACTTTGGATCGCACCGAGCGGACCTCTTCCGCCTTCTGCTTCATCTCTGACAATCTGTCAACCCAGAGCGCCCCCATAAGGTAGAAGATGGAGGAAATCAGCGAGGAGACGGCGTCGCGCTTGTTGGGCAGGTCCATCACGCAGATGTCCTTGGCCAGGTCGAGGTATTTTTTGCAGATGCCCTTGGGCTCGTCCCCGATGACCACGCAGGGGGTCTCGAGCAGCCTCAGGCTCTCGTCGTAGAGCTTGACGAAATCGAAATGGGTCATCTCCATAAGGGTCTTGGAGACGGCTATGATGAGGAACTTCACTTCTTTTTTCTCCTCGGACGAGATGTCCGACACGCGCACGATGTTCCCCGGCGTGTAGAGGAACAGCGAATTCTCCCTCACTTGGAAAGTCCTGAGGTTCACCTCGATGTCGAAGTGCCCCTCATAGCAGAAAAAAGCCAGATATCCGTCGAAGCGGCAGGGATGCCTGAGAATCTCCATCTCCGAGGCATAGCTGAGTTCGGCTATGAAGATGTCTTCTGACAATTCGTCAGTGACAAGTGAAACCGGAAACTTATGCTTCAGCTCCCGGATGGTAAGTTCGCGGTATTTCTGCATAGCTCTTTTC
>CAVGYS010000209.1:0-2635 GCA_963633505.1 Oscillibacter sp. MSJ-31 | reverse complement strand
CCCCTATTCCGTCCTTATGGAATCGGCGGGGTTGGCCCTCGAGGCGTGCAGCGCCTGCGGCAGGACGGAGAGAGCAGCTATCAGCAGCGACGTCGCGCCGGCGGCGAGGAATATCAGCGGGCTCATCCCGATACGATAGCCGAAGCCCTCCAGATATCGGCTCATCAGGAAGTACGAGAGCGGCACGGCGAACACGAACGAAATGAGCAGCGGGGCGCAGAATTTCCTGAGGAGCAGAGAGAGAATCTCTCCGACGGTGCCGCCCATGATGCGGCGCACCCCTATCTCCTTGCGGCGCTGCCTGATGAAGAAAAGGGACATCCCGATGAATCCCAGCACGGAGATGAGAACAGCTATGATGGTGAACATCGAGATCAACCTCATCGTGCTTCTCTCCTGCGAGAAAGAGTCCTCGACGCCTTTTTCAAGGCTACGCACCTTCCAGTCAATCTCTTCCGTGCCGTTGTCCACCTTTTTCACCAGCTCACAGAGTTTTCCGTAAGCGTCGCGCGAACCGTCGGTCAGCACGAGGTAGCCCTGATCCTGGATCTGCTCGGCAGGAAGGAGGGTCATCTGCACCGCCCGGTAGGAATCCAGAACGTTCTCCATGCGGAAATCCGCGAGCACCCCGGCGACCTGCGTGGTCGAACCGTCGCCCCAGACGATTTCCGTACCGCCGTCCTCAAGACCGCCTTTGGCGGCGAGGACTTCGTTCACGTACTGCACGTCCCCCGCAAGATGATAGTCTTTCAGCACTTTAAGGCCGGATATCCCCAGGTAGGTGCTGTCGCAGCTGAACTTATACACCGGCACGTTCTTCATGTCAGTGTCCTTCCTGTACGATATCCACGAGGTTGTACCGTCCAGCGAAGTGCCGCTGAAAGTTCCGATGGCCTTTATGAAAGGTTGCGCCTCAAGTTCGCCCCGCATCAGGTTCGCCTCGTCGGGGCAGACGATATAAAGGTTCTCGACATTGTGGCCAAGTGGGGCGCCGATGAGATGATTCACCTGTAGATATATGGTAAGGGTCGAGGAGAGCATCGTCACGGTGATGATGTTCTGGAGGACGATGAAGACCTTGCTGAGCACCATTTTGGAGTGCCGGCGAAACGAACCCTTGACGATGTCTATCGGCTTGAATTTCAGCAGCATCATGGTAGGGACAACACCTGCGATGATGCCGGTAATCACGACAAACAGCACGCACGCCGAGACGGTGCCGAAAGAAAGGTCGCGGAGCAGGTCTATCCTGCCCTTGAACAAGGTCTCGAAGCTGTCCTCGAAATATAGGGCCAGGATAAATCCGATGACGAAGGACACGAATACCATCAGCGTCGATTCCAGGATAAGCTCCAGGCTTATCCCCCCGCCGTCGCTTCCGAGCAAGCGGCGCGTCGCCATCTCCTTGGCACGCAGGCCGGTGTTCGCCGTGGTGAGGTTGACGTAATTGGTCACGGCAAAAAGCAGGATGGCCAGAACCGCCGCGAACAGCACCTCCAGCAGACCTCTGTCCCCCTTGAGGATTCCGTCGCCGCTGTTCTGCGGCGCGAACATCAATTCATCCAGCGGTACCATCCTGGTGTTCGGCTCCGCTCCGGTAAATTGCAGAGCCGGAATCCGCTCCTTGAAGAATTCAGACATTTCGCCGGTCTTGTCCTCCAGTGAAGCGCCGGGACGAGTCATTATGAACGAGTACGTGCTGCCGAGCGGCCCGGAGACATAGGTCCCCCCGCCGACGCGGTAACCGAGAATCTGCGAGAGCCTGCCGCTGCCGGCTATCAGTTCCGTGGTGTTGAGAAGGGCCGTCCTGTCGAGGTCCTTTATCACGGCGGACACGGTATAGACGAGGGTGGAGTCGTACGGGTCGCCCTCGTCATCATTGATGGTAACGTATCGGGACCCGACGATCTCGAGCGGCTGTCCGAGCGGTTCTCCGTCCGGGAACAGTTTTCTTGCGAGACTCTCGGTGATGACGCACTTCTCGGGGCTGTCGAGGGCCGTGGACTTGTCTCCGGATAGGAACTTGAAATCGAAGAAACGGAAGAAGGTGGAGTCGGCGATCATCACGTTCCCATCCCCCGATCCTTCGCTGCTGCCGGAGAATCTGTCCCCGGACTTGATGCGGGCCCTGTGCATATTGATGCAGCAGGTGGATTCGATCTCCGGATAACGCTCCTGCAGGGCGTGCGTGGCGTCGGGCCATGAACAGAGGTTGGAGCCGGTAACGGAAAGCGCCTGTATCCTTCCGTGTTCGTGGTGCCAGCGGTCGATGCTGAACTGGCGGTAAGTGTAGTCTCCGAGAAGTATCACGAACATCAGGGAGACCGCCAGGCCCACGATGTTGATTAGGGCGTAGAGCGGGTTGTTCTTGAGGTATCTGAAAAAATATTTCATCTTGTCATTTCTTGTTGTCGCTTCTTGTCCGGCGGGACATCAAGCATACCCCGTGCCAAAATGGTTTGTCGCTTGACGCTCAGACCGTTAAGCATTTTGCTGGACCCGGCCGGAGTGTAAAGAACTTTACACCTTTGTCAAGAGTCTTTACAATTTTTACAATCTTTTTACAATCTTGCCCGTGGCTCTTGCGATTCTCGCAAAAAATCACGATAATTGCCCCGTATGATAAGCGGCAGAA
>CAVGYS010000208.1:0-2646 GCA_963633505.1 Oscillibacter sp. MSJ-31 | reverse complement strand
ATGCAGGACTTCATGACTTGTGTCGGGACGAGGGGGTCGAAGCTTCTCGAGACCGGAATCGACATCAGCAAGGGAGACAAGGTCCGCGTGCTCGCCGGACCGTACAAGGGGATTGAAGGCGTATTCGTCCGTATGCCCAACCGGCACGAAAACAGGGTCGTGGTGCAGATAGAAGGGGTGGCGATGGTCGCGACCGCCGTGCTGCTCAAATGTGACGTGGAGAAGATATAATATATGACACGGGAACAATTACAGTCTTTGTCGCCGCTTCTGCGCTCGTGGTGCGGGGCTGCGGAGGAGGACGGGCGCCTGCTCTCGCTTCAGCTGCGCAGTTGCCTTGCCCTTGTCTGCCTGCAGGAGAGCGGTCTGGACGTGGCGCCGTGGTGCTGCGGGAGACTTGAATTTCTTGTCGGGGCCGCACTCGAAAGGGCCGGGGAGGCTTGTGAGGATGTCGCACGGTTGCTGTATGCCGCGATGGACGCTTCGTGCAATTCGGAGAGTCTCGGCGGGGAATATGTGGAGCAGTGCAGGGCTTTGAGCGAGAGGGTGATAGACCGCTTCTTGGAGAATCGTCCCCGTTATGAGGGGGACGAGGAGGCGGAGCGCTCCATTTTTCGACTGGCTCTACTCAATCTCTACGGAGTCAGCTTGCCTGACGGGGAGGTTTTCCATCCGGGGTGGAGAGTCTTTATGGATTCTCTTCTCGGGAGATGGGCTGGCGAAGCCATGGGCGCGAGCTTGTGGCCCTCTCTCAGCGAAGAACAGCGGCTCCGCCGCCACACGACGATGATGATGGAGTCGTATATGATGGCTGACGGCCGCTATGCCGGGCTGCTGGAACGGAGCTACGGCGAGCTTGTCCTTGCTGCCGATGTGGACGGCGAACCTGACTTCGGCTGCCTGTCGGCCCTCTATGATGCGGCGCTGGACGGGACTGACGGCTTGATGCCCGACCTGGCATTGATGGCCGCCGCTGCGGAGCGCTGTGACCAGTACGTGCTCGGCAGTGTAGCCCCGGTTCTCGCGGGTGATTCGGCTCAGTCGTGGGCTCCTTCAACCTGTCTTGCCGAGGCCCTTTGCATCTCGGTACGCCACTGCTGCTGGCAGCTTGCCCGCGAGGCTGATGCCCGGTTTGACGACAGTTTCTAAGCCTTGCTGCACAGAATGAGTGCATAAAACGGCAAAAATTTGCACTCATTGAGTGAATTTGACGAAATAGCTTTTCGAACATGGCCTTTTGGAAATATCTTTGAGAAAGATTATCTTTGAGAAAGATATTTTTATGCGCTATGATACTGAAAGAGTTTTTGGACAGGGAAAATGACGTGAAGCGGCTAAAAAACGCTTTGGAACGGCCCGAACCGCAGTTCATTGTCATTTACGGGAGACGTCGTGTCGGCAAGTCTTCACTGATGAGGCGCGTCACGACTTCCGGGAAGGACATTTATTTTTTGAGCGATCAAACCTCGGAACAAAATCAACGCATTCTGTTTTCCCGTTCGGTGGCGGAATTGATAGAAGGCTTTGACAAGGTAGTATATCCTGATTGGGAAACGCTCTTCCGGGCCTTGAACAATCAGTTGCCGTATCGGATAACGCTTTGTCTTGATGAGTTTCCGTATCTCGTAAAGAGTTGCCCCTCGCTTCCGTCCGTCATTCAGAAGCTGCTGAATTTCAGGATATTCAAGTTTGATCTCATATTGTGCGGTTCATCGCAGCAGTTGATGTACAGCTGTGCGATGGACAAGAAGTCCCCGCTCTACGGCTTGGCGGATGAAATCATAAAACTCTCGCCCATTCCGGCTGCTTACGTTCAGAAGGCGTTGGGTTGCGGGGCATCGCAGGCCGTGGCTGAATATTCGGTATGGGGCGGAGTTCCAAGATATTGGGAGTTGCGGAATGACTATCCGGACTTGGAGTCGGCCATAAAGAATCTGCTGCTGGACACGCAGGGCATTCTGGCGGATGAGCCACAAAGACTTCTACGTGACGATATGCGTGAGACGGTGCAGTCGGCCACGCTTCTTTCCATAATCGGGGAGGGTGCTCACAAGATTTCGGAGATAGCTTCGAGGGCGGGGAGGCCTGCCAGTGAGATTACCGAGACTTTGAAAAAACTCAGAGACCTCGGATTCATAGGCAGGGAAGTGCCGTTCGGGGAGGATGAGAAGAACAGCAAGAAAGGGCTCTACAATATCAATGACCCGTTGTTCAGGTTTTATTACAGGTTCGTCTCTCCGTATGCTTCTCTGCTTGAATTGGGTGAATCGGACTACGTGCTGGATTTGTTTCGCAACCAACAGTTGTCGTTCGTAGGTGAGTGCTGGGAGCAGTTGTGCAGGCGCTTTGTCAGTGGAAGGTCGATTGATGGAATCCTGTATGACAGGGCGTCAAGGTGGTGGGGCAAGGTGTTCGGTGAGGGGGACAAGGAAGGGAAAATGATGGAATTCGATGTCGTCGCGGAGTCTTTTGACAGGAAGCATATATTGATTGGAGAGTGCAAATGGACGCGTTCTGAAAATGCCGAGACGCTTGTCAGGGAAATCCGCTCCGCAGTGCCGTACCTGCCTTTTGTGAAGCATACGCAGTCAGTGCACGTCGTTCTGTTCATGAAGAATGAACCGCTGAATCCGTCTGCCGCCAGAG
>CAVGYS010000207.1:0-2673 GCA_963633505.1 Oscillibacter sp. MSJ-31 | reverse complement strand
ATAGCGGTAGTAGAGCTGTCCGGACTCGTCGTAGCCGCTGCCCACGAGGATGTCCCTGTACTCCTGCTTCGGGTAGAGGATATAGAAGGAAGGCAGCTTCTCGGCCACGCCCCAGCCGGCTCTTAGGGAGAGTTTCGGGGCAATCTGCCACTTCGCGTTGAACCTCGGGGAGAACGAGCGGACGTTGTCATAGACGGAGCCTTTGACCAGGACGTTGTCCATACGCAGCCCGGCGGTCAGCTGGACTCCGAACGGCAGGGTGAGGTCCTCCTCGACGTACGGGGAGATGGTGTGCATGAACGGATAATCCCGATACGGGCGGGGTCTGTAACCGTCTGCGGCGAGGGCGGGGTCAAGATAGTACTCCCCCTCTCCGACATTGCCGCTGGCTTTCCACTGCAAGCCCGCCTTGAACGAGTTCTTCCAGTCTCCGCTCCTCCTTATCAACGAATATTTCAGGGACGCGCCGTAGTCCAGTTCGCGCGAGTCGGTCATCTGATCGGAAAAATATTTCCCCGCAGGCAGGAGGTCGGCGTTGCCGTAGCCCTCCGTCTCCGAATGCACGGCAGGCAGCTGCGATGCGGCGGAGTTGTATTTGTGTATATGCGAGAGATTGTCCCCGTAGCTGAGGAAGGCTTCCGCGCTCAGGTTGGTGACCCAACTGCGGTTGAGCAGCCAGACAAGGGAGGTGTTGGCCCGCAGGGAGTTGTCCCGCACCTTGGAATATTCCCCGACGAACGCGTCCGGGTCGTCGGTGCTGTTCATCCCTCCGAGGTTGCCGTTGATTCCGGCCTCGAAGCGAAGGTGTCTAAGGAAAGTGTTGGAATACGTAAGTCCGAGACCGCGCCGGGTATATGACTCATAGGGGGAGGTGAGTTTCTTCGTGGCGTTGGCCCACTCCGCGCTCAGGTTCAGCACCCCGGCATCCCTGGGCAGACCGATCCCCTTGGAGATGGAAGTCTGGCGGGTGCGCGGATTGACAGAGAAACTGACGCTCAGCGGCGTCCTCCCCCGCTTGGTGCGTATCTTCACCATCCCGGTGCCGAGGTCGCCGTATTCTGCGGACGGAACTCCGGAGACGACTTCCACGGACTCCACGTTGTCCACCGCTATGCTTCGCGTATCCACCCCGGACATCCCAGAGAAGGCGGCATTGTTGCCCACGCGCACCCCATCGACCTCCACCGCCGTCGAGAAGGCGGCGTTGCCGTCGGACACTCCGCCCGAACGGATGGAGAAGGAGTTCGAGGAGGTCAAATCAGGATTGGAGGTCTTCCCTCCCGGAAGCAGCGCCGTCATATCGGTCATACTGCTGATCTGCAAGTGATTGAGAGCGTCTCTACCGATATTGTGGGACGTTCCCGTCCCCTCCTTGGGACGCTGCGCCGTGACCACCACTTCCTTCAGGGCCAGGGTGCTGACGTGCATTTTCACGGTCAGGGCGGAGACGTTCCCCTTGACCTCAAGGGGAACGGTCACGTCGACGTATCCGAGCAGCGAGGCCTTGAGTTCATACTTCCCCCGGGACAGCCTCGTGATACTGAAAGCGCCGTTCTCGTCGCTTATCGCCCAGAGCTCGTCGACGTTGACCACCGCGCCGGCGAGAGGCTCCCCGGAGGCAGCATCAACCACCTTGCCGCCGACACCGTACAGAGCAGACTGCGCATAGGCGCTCCCCGCCCCGCAAAACAGCATCGCAAGCAAAACAGCAGCGATATGATGGTTAAAGCGACTTTTCAACACTGCTCAAAAAAATACCGATTCGCAAAATTACGGCTTCTCCGCCTATTTCCCCCTCATCATTTATTGGGGTTTATACGGCAGCGTCCGCCCGGGCTTACTGAATTTGATGCGGGCGCCCTCCTCACGGACGTCATCCTGCGAGTAGGTGATTGTCCAAGTGTCCATCGTCATAAGCTCCCAGAGAGTGTCGGCGGTCATCGGAGAGGCGAAGCGAATCTGTATGCTCGGCACGAGCGAATCATTGAGTCTCAGATAGGTGCCGATCACGCCCTCCTCCTTCGAGAGGTGGTTGCTCAGATACGGCAGGGCCCTCTTGAGTATCGGCTTCTCGTAGTTCTGATCCGCTATCTCGTAGATGAACTGCTCCGCATCCTTGTAAACTTCCGTTCTTTTGCGGACCATGGTACTGTCGCCGTCAGGGTATTTGCCGGCATATTCGGCCGTGAACGGATCGAACATCATCTCAAGATATTCCGCAACCGGCAGCAGAGTCTCGCCCTTTTCCATCCTCACGAACTCGAAATCCACCGGAGTGGTCTTCACTCCACCGCCGTGAACCGGCATGTCGAGGCTCTTCTTCTCCACGACTTCGCGGAACCACTCCTCATCGGCCTGTTCTTCCGGAGCCATATAGACGTGGACGATCAGAGGACAGTCGTATTCGGAATCGAGCCCGAATATCTTCTTGCCCGTCAGACGCAGCTGGAGTCCGAGATAATTGAGGTCGAGCTTGTCGGACATGTGTTCGGTGCGTATCGTGACGCGCTTTATCTGCGGATACTCCTTCAGATCGGGGCTAACCACGCGGAAATGTGAAGGCACGAACACCTCCTCCTGCACCTTTTCGGCAGAGGTCACTTCCGGGTCGTAGGCTATCACAACGGTATGGCTGCCCACGTAGGTCTTGACCCCGTGTACGCCGCGCACCTT
>CAVGYS010000206.1:1798-2676 GCA_963633505.1 Oscillibacter sp. MSJ-31 | reverse complement strand
GGGTGTTGGCGTCCAGGAACTTGAGAACCCTGTCGAGGTCCGCCTTGACGGCGTCTTTGGACGGCACGCCGTACGGAATCTTATAGTCCGGAGCCAGAAGGTGCAGCGGCGTGTTGGAGTCGTTGATCGTCTCGGTCTTTGCCGTCTGACTTCCCTGTCCGCAGGAACATGCCCCGGCCGCCAAAGCCAAGGCTGAAATGAAAAATGCAAAATGCTTCATCGTGTGTATGACTGGTTAAAAAATTTTGTGCGAAAACTTTTATGCAAAAAGCTCCACAAGATACGAATAATTTGTGATATTTGCAGCAGAGTGGATGTGACTACCATCATAATACTTTTTCTTTTCACGCTGCTTGCGAGTTCCGTGCAGCGCGTGACGGGTTTCGGCTTCGGGATAATAGTGATGACGATGTTCCCCTACCTGCTCCCGTCCTATGGGGAGGCAACCGCCCTGTCGGGCTTGCTTGCGGTAGTCACCGCCATGTTGCCGGCCCTGCGCACCGTAAGGTTCGTCCCGTGGAAGAAGTTGATTCCCATATTGTTGACTTTCCTCGTAGTCTCGTTCTTCGCCGTCCATGTCGTGACGAGGGTTGACAGCGCCGACCTCAAGCACGTGCTCGGAGGGGTGCTGATTGTCATAAGCCTGTATTTCTTTTTTCTCAACGACAGAATCCGTATCCGTCCCACGGTTCCGCTTCAGGTAGGGCTCGGCTCGCTGTCCGGGGTGATGGGAGGGCTGTTCGCAATGCAGGGGCCTCCGGCCGTCATCTATTTCATGTCGGCGGCCTCCGACAAGCGGGAATACATCGCGCTCACCCAGTGGTACTTTTTCTCCGGCAATCTGATGATGTCCCTTTTCAGGGCGAGAGCCGGACTCG
>CAVGYS010000206.1:0-1788 GCA_963633505.1 Oscillibacter sp. MSJ-31 | reverse complement strand
GTGACCCCTTCCGTGCTTGAAGGCTGGCTGGTGTCCGTGCCGGCCGTCCTCGCCGGACTCTGGATAGGGGCGAAGCTGTTCGACAAGATTCGCATAGAAGTCCTGCGCAAGACGGTGTACGTCTTCCTTGGTCTCTCCGGCGTCGCGGCGATTGTCCTATGAGTCCCTGTGGACGTGGACGTCCATCTGAGGGTAAGGGAACTGGATGCCTATTTTGGGAAGCTCGACATAGACTGATTCGTTGTAGGCATAGAACACGTCCCAATAGTCTTCGGCCCTCACGTAGGCTCGCACCATGAATACCACCGCGCTGTCCCCGAGGTTTGCGAGCACGACGTAAGGATCCGCCCCTCCGGGGACTGAACTGTCTATCACCTTGGGATTCGCCTTCACCAGTTCGAGCAGTTTGTCCGCGCATAGGCGTGCAGGCGTGCCGTATTCCACGCTTATGTTCCACTCCAGCCTTCTTGTGGGCCTGGCGGAGTAGTTGTTGATGTTGCCGTTGAAGAGGGCTCCGTTCGGGATGATGACCACGCGGTTGTCGGTGGTGGTGAGGCTCGTGCTCGTGATGGAGACCGCGCTGACAGTCCCGGAATACCCTTGGGCCTCGATGAAGTCACCTGCCTTGAACGGCTTGAACGCCAATATCATAAGTCCTCCGGCAAAATTCTGTACCGTGCCGCTGAGAGCCATGCCTATGGCCATTCCTCCGGCTGCCAGCAGCGCGGCGAAGCTCGTGGTGTTGATGCCCAGGGTTCCGATGGTCGCCGTGATCAGCAGGACGGTGAGGGTGATGGTAGTGAAGCTCGTGACGAACGAGGCGAGCGCCTTGTCGGTCTGTTTGCGGGTGAACATCCGGTTGAGCATGTTCCTCACGCGCCGGATCAGCCACGCGCCGATCAGGTAGATGATGATGGCCACCAGGAGCTTGATGCCGAACTGTATGGCCTCCTGCCCGAGATTCTGGAGGGTGGTGCTCGGGTCCTTCGCGAGGTTCTCCGCGAATTCTTCGAGAGTCACCTTGACCGAGTCGGCGTGCACGGCGATTTCCTCCGCCGTCGGAGTGGCTACCTGTAATAATGATAGAAAGTGCATATTTTTCAGTTCTCAGAGCTGCAAAGATAAGAAATATCCTGCCAAACTCTGAGAGCTTTCCGATATGCGGTTCGGGCATCGACGGCCCCGTCCTCCGCCTGCTGGAGGGAAGCCTGCGTCATTTCACGGGTGCTGCGGACATTCTGGGAATTGATGACGGCTATGACTTGCCCGGTTGAACCGTTCTCCTATGTAAGCGGCGCTCTCTGCCGTGGCGGTTTTTGAAATTGTCTGTACTCTCACCGTGACACTCTCGCGCCTTGTCGGGGTTCCCTTCCTTGCGGTGGGTTTCTCCGCAGCCCGCCGCCAGTACTGCCGCGGCTGCCAGATATAAAACAAATCTTTTCATCAGTCGTTGGATTTGGCTACGCATTCGATTTTGCCGTCACTCACTTCCTACTTGCGTCCGAGGTAGTCATGTTCGCTCCTTCTTTCGTGCAGGAGCACAATGCCGCGAGCATCAAAGCTGCGGCGCAGAGTTTTTTCTTCATTTTATCTGTCAGTTTACTTTTCTGTATATGATGAGGGAGTCAATCATCGCTTCGTATGTCAGACGTGAAGCTTCCCTGTCTTTGGTGATCATGAACTGGGCCTCAACCCCTTTGAGCAGCATTTCAAGCATATCGGCGAATGCTTCCGCCCCCCCCCCACGGATGATTTTTTCTTTGATGTCTCCTGTCATTTCAAAATAGC
>CAVGYS010000205.1:0-2686 GCA_963633505.1 Oscillibacter sp. MSJ-31 | reverse complement strand
AGTATTCCGACAGAATTGTCCGAGCCTACATCGACTACTGCGAGAAATACGGAATGAAGCTGGAGATTCTCTGGTTCGGAAGCTATATGTGCGGCTATTCCGTCGAGGGCTATCTCCCCTCGTATGTGGTTGAGGACACGAAGACCTATCCGGAGCTGAATCCGTCCGCCGCCTACAAGGGCTGGCTCGGCAAGCAGTTCTATCTCAAGCCAGGGAACACTGCGCTCGTCTCCCGCGAAGTCAAGGCGGTCTCCAAGATGATGCAGTTCATCGAAGAGTACGACAAGACGCTCGGAGGCCCGCACACGGTCATCGGCGTCCAGGTCGAGAACGAGCCTGACATGCTGGCAACGAGGCACAACTCCTCCCACGGATATTCGCCGACCGATCTGTGGCCTTCGCTTCTGTATCATCTGAATGAAGTGGGGAAGGCCGTGAAACAGAGCGCGTACTCCTGCTACACCCGTGTGAACCAGACGGTGACATACGACGACTGGGTCTATTGGAGCCGGAAGGTCGCCGAAAGGGAGGGGATAGACTATGTGGGGTTCGACCCCTATGTGAATGACGCGGCCACGCTCGCGGACTGGCTTTCGCAGATTCAGCGGATAGACGGGAATTTCGCCCACATAGCCGAGAACGGCGGGGAGTACATGAACAATGACATCCTTACGCTTAAGGCTCTCACGATGGGCTGCGGCTATGAGGTTTTCGAGGTCATCACCACTCCTCACCCCTATCTCACGGAGTGGACTCTGCGCGGGGTGTATAATCCGGATTTCACTCCCAAGTCACAGACGCAGAGGCTTATCGACGCCTACGGGATATTCCGTGCGGCCTGGTGGGACTTCGCCACTGCCTCTCCGGAGAACATGATAGGGTTCAATCTCGAAGATTCCGCCGGAAAGACCGCCTCGGAGGAGACGGGTTCCACGTCGTCCTGCACCGTCGGATGGAAGACGACAGCCAGAGGAGTGGCCTTCGCCGTCGAGGGTGACGGCTATCTGACCGTCGGCTCGACGAAACAGGATGTGATGTATCCCGGTTTCACTCCTTCGGCGGTGGAAAAAGGGCATTACGACTCCGAAGGCGCATGGGTCAGGACGGCGGATGCATCCTCGCGTTTCGGAAACGGAATGCTGCTTCTTGAGCCTTGTACTGTATATAGATTGAAAATACATTAAAATCAATGAGTTATGAAAAAGTTGCTATTGTTTTGCGCCTGTGCCGGACTGCTGCTCTCCTGCAGCAAGACGGTGACTCCGTCGCTGGAAACGGATGTCGAGACGATTACGGCCGCCACTGACGGCGGAGAATTCAACGTGAAAGTCACCTGCAATGTGGCTACGACCACGGAGATCACCTATGAGAGCGGCGAAGACTGGATTTTCCTGATGCCGAAAGTTCTGAAGGGCGACGGGACTCTCCTGTTCCAGATAAGCAAGTTCCTTGACTATGACGCCGTCCGCAGCGCCACCGCCACGATCACCGGCGACGGGGTGAAAAAGGAGATCAAGATCACTCAGACAGGCCGACCGAAACCGGTGGCCACCGAGCTTGACTTGGACGTTTATAACATCTGGTCCGACGTCGAGGGCGGGACTTACACCGTTTCCGTCGCGACTGCGGGCGAGTGGACCGCGGTGTCCGACGAAGCGTGGTGCACTGTCGAGAACGGTACGGCGATAGGAGTGGGGCAGTTCACCGTGAAAGTGGCTGAATCCACTGACTATCAGTACCGCACGGCGAACGTGAAAGTTACGTCCGGCAGTCTTGAACGCAGCGTCCTCGTGCAGCACGTCGGCACGAAGATAGGAGACCTTGTCTGGGCGAACGCCAATGTCGATGCTCCGGACACGTTCGGAAAGAACTGCCAGGTGCGCGGACAGCTCTACCAGTGGAACTCCAAGGTCGGCTATCCTTCATACTCCGCGAACGACCACGGGGATGTGGATAAGGTTGTCCCGGGATTCGTCGGAGGAGCGAAGGACACCTGCTCCGAAACTTGGACGGAAGAGAACGACCCTTGTCCTGACGGGTGGAGAGTGCCTACGCGGGATGAGGTCAAGGGACTGATCGGATCGGATCTTCCGACTCCGACGTTCTGGTTCGACTATTGGATGGTCAACAAAATGTCGGTCGCAGGAGCGTATGTCGGTCTCGACAGGGAGCTGATGAAAAACGAGTGCGGCCCGGGACATATGAACGGCGCGATTTTCATTCCTCAAGCCGGGTGCATTGACCGTGACAGCTGCAAGCAGACAAACTGGTGGTCAGTCGTTCTCTGGACATCAACCAATGTGGGCCAGACCTGGGATATGTACGGCATCTGGCTCGACGGCAACAACAATTTCGGGGTTGACATTTGGTACGGAAGCATGTCCGGTCTTTCCGTTCGCTGCGTAAAGAAGTGATTCTGAAAGCCTTCTGCTGAACCTGCCCGGTTCCGTCGGCGGATGCTCGCCCGATGAACCCGGGCAGGTTTCGTGTTCTTTTTCGTCAAGGCCTTAGGCATCCGACGGGCGCGACCCAGATGCCGTCTTTTCTTTTGTAGGCGTATGCCCCCGTACCGGTCAGCACCATGAGGAATGACGGAGGCGGCATTTTCCCGATGTCTATCTTCCCTGACAGGGCGGAAAGCGTGGCGGCGCCTTCGTCAATCAGTCTCTGACCTCCGAGCTTGATC
>CAVGYS010000204.1:0-2688 GCA_963633505.1 Oscillibacter sp. MSJ-31 | reverse complement strand
ACTGACACCCGTAAATGCACGAGCCCGCTATCGGGGCTATCGTCTTGACGCTATAATCCTCAGTATTCATCAGATAGATGAAGTCATCCGCAAACGGAGAATCCGTCGCATAAAGAAGTCCCTCAAGCAGCGGAAAAACCACGCATCCGCGATACTTCTGGTCATTACAGCAAACCCGCTCGACTTTCCTGAAATTATCCGTCACTTTCCAGATTGCGGCCGCCTCGCCGAAATCGCCCGTGTATATCCACAGGCAGTCACGATACTGATCACAAACAACCGTGTGAATATGATTTACCGCCCCTTGTGGGAAAGTATACACCACTTCCCAAGAGTCCTTCGCCGCACGTTTATAGACACTCACCGGCACCTTCTCCCTATTCCCAAGATACCCCCCGAAATAGATTCCGTCATCAATATTGGAGAGTCCACGGACATCCGAAAAAGACAGCGGCCGTATCCCCTCGCCGCAGAAATAGCCATCCGAAAGCACGCCGGACGATAGGTCCAACTCGTAGATGCTGTTCCCTACAGACAAGAGTATTTTGTCCTCGGCTACAGCCAATGCAGCCCTGACGCCCAGCCTTAAAAGTCTATAAAGATAACGGCATCGTCCGAGAATCTTTTCCTTTGCGCCCGTAAATATGGGTATTTTCCGTATTATGTGTCCTTCTTCCAGAATCAGAATGTCGCCCTGTCTGTAGCATACCAGTTTACCTGACGGCAAGAAGCACAACGGAGACATTCCCTTTTCAACTACTTGAATCATAACACACTGACGATTCTACTCAAAGCATTGACTAAGTTATATCCATCCCAGGTAAGAGAAAATGCCGTAGTCTCCCAACACATATAAGAGACACCCTTTTATCGCTTTCACTTTAATTCGTTGTAATCGATGAGATGGATATCTTTTATCTGAAATTCCCGTCCATTTCTAGCCACGCATAATGTTATCTTGAAATTATCGGCTCCGGAGCAAGATTTTTATGCTCCGGGGCTTGTTTAATTCGAATAATGTGGTTATATTTGTAACCACGCTATTTGAACGGGCGATGGACTTCAGGACAATTCGAATCAAGGGCAAGAACGGCACGGTTTACCTCTACGAGGACAGGTCGTACCGCGACAAAGAGCGTGGGTATTCCACCCACGAGCGCAAGTGCATAGGCAAACTGGACAAGGACGGCAATCCCGTCTACAACGAGTACTATCTCAATCGTCGGAAGATCAGGGAGCCGGGGGCGAAGGTCTCTCACATTGATGCCGTCTCGTCGACCACGCTCATCGGCCAGAGGCTCATCCTTGACAGGGAGGTGAAAAAGACGGGGCTGAGGAAGTCTCTGGACAAGGCGTTCGGCGAGGCGGCGGCGGACAGGGTGCTGGCCCTCTCGTACTACCTCATATGCCGCGGCAAAGCCCTGAGCCGCAGCGGGCAGTGGCTTGAGGACAGGGGATTCGGCGGACTCGGGCTTACCACCCAGCGCGTCTCCGAGCTTCTGGGCGGGCTTGATGACGACAGGGTGAACACCTTTTTCAAGGAGTGGGTGGCATCGCGGCCGCATACTGACCGCAATTACCTGTTCGACATAACCAGCGTGAGCACCTACGGGAAGGACAACCCATGGGCGGAGTTCGGGTACAACCGCGACGGGGAGAACCTCGAGCAGATCAATCTCGCCCTTCTCTCGTCGCGGTCTTCGGGACTGCCTTTATGGTACAGCATACTTCCCGGCAGCATGTCCGACAAGGTGGTGCTGGACGAGACCCTGGCGAGGCTCAAGAAGCTGGAGATAGGCGGATTCACCTTCTGCGGCGACCGCGGCTTCTTCAGCGGGCGCAACCTCAAGATGCTAACGGACAGGGGCATACGCTTCACCGTGCCGGTGCCTTCGTCAATCAAATGGGGGAAGGATCTCATCAGGGAACATCGGGACAGCCTCATCCATCCGTCCCACTTCATAAACGACGGAAAGACCAGGGTGTACGGGAAGACAGTCTACAAAATGACGGAACACGGCCGCACCTGGCACCATATCTTCTTCGACCCGGCCAGAAAGGACATGATGCAGGCAAGCTTCATGTCAAGGCTTCAGCAGTGCAAGGACGAGCTGGAGCAAAACTACCTTAACAACGACAGCTGCTATTGGATACTGCTGTCAAACACCGAGAAGGACGCCGCCAAGGCTCTGGCCAGCTACAGGGAGCGCGGCGGGGTGGAGCTCTCCTTTGACGACATCAAGAATGTCCTCGACCTGAACCGCCTGAGATGTCACAACGAGCGCACCGTGAAAGGCAAGGTCTTCGTCAATTTCGTTGCCCTCATCATCCTGTCAAAGCTCCGCAGGACGGTCGATGCCGTCAAGCCTAAAGACCGCCTGTATATGTCCGAGATGGACATGCTCGACAAGGTTGAGACCTACTCCCGAATCCACTTCGGCGGCAAATACAACGATGTCTACACGACCCCGACAAAGGCACAGCGAACCGTATTCGACCTGCTCGGGATAAAGTATGCATACAAGGGAGAGGAGCTGATTGCCGATCCCGAAGCGCCGCTGAATCTATAGCCACAGCCTCCCCATCTGTCAAGCAATCCCGGGCGTGTGGTTACAAACGCTCGGGATTTTCGGATATAACTGTGCGAAGAGTTCTTCTTCAGGATCTGTCAGCGAGATTGTTTGTCCA
>CAVGYS010000203.1:0-2730 GCA_963633505.1 Oscillibacter sp. MSJ-31 | reverse complement strand
TGTCCGGATACTGGACCGTGAACGGGGCGAGACGATAGCCGCCCTTGGCATTGAAACTCTCCACCAGGTCGGGAGCGAGCTTCATCCACAACAGTTTTGCCTCCTCGCAATTGCGGAGGTCAAGGATGTTGGCGTGGATTCTTTCCGCTTCCGAATAGGTGAAGTCAAGCACCTCCCTCCAGTCCTTGAACTTCTCGTTGGTGTAAAGAGTGGTGTTCGTGCCCTGACTGAGCCACCACATGCTTTCCGCGATGGTGAAATGAGCCGGCCAGTATTTCATCATGAGAGCGCTCTGCGTCACCTCGAACCAGACCCTGCTGCCGATTGCGTCGTGACGGAAGACATAATCGTCCGTTGTCGCGAGGGTTGAGAGCTGGTCATTCCCGATGGCGGAATGGGCGTTGATGGCGCAGATCACCTTGGAGAAATGCCTGGCATAGGAACGCGCGACCGTATAAAGCACATAATCCTTGTTTGAAGAGTCCTTGCACACCACGTCGAACCCCTCGCCCCAGGTCCCCAGTCCGAAGCCGTCCACGAAATCAGTGACAGCGGGGTCGTTGAACTCTCCTGCCATAGCCTCAATGAACTTGTCCAGCTTTGAAAGGAACACCGGGTCGTCGGCGTACGGAGTCCACAGGCCGGTGTTGACGGTGAAGCCCTCCGCCCCCGCATCCTTCACATACTGAGGGGTGATTCTGATGGAGTAGTCCTTGTTTTCAGTATAGACTCTGAACGCAAGTTTGATGTTACGCTCCTTCGCGCCGGCGACGAGCTTTTTGAACTCATCGTTGTACAGCCAGGCATACCGCCCCTCCTCCGGTTCGAGAAGCGCCCACGGAAGCCTGATGTACAGGATGCTCGCATAGTCCAGCGCCCCGCAGTCCTCCATTTTGGAATAATAGGCGGATGCCGACGACGGGATATATCCGTCCGTGTATATGGCCCAGCCGGTGCAGGGATTGCGATACACCGTCTCCGTGTCCGGCGTGTAGGAAACCGTGACGGTCCGGGGGTCGTCTCCCCCGTCCTGGACAGGCTTGGCGCAACCGGCCATAGAGACCAGCTGCACCAAGAGAACAAGAAAAATTTTCTGCTTAATCATAAAGTCTTAATCATAAAATTTGAAATGACTTCTACTTCTGCGAGAATCTCCTGAGTCCGTCCATACAGCCTTCGCCCTGCCCGACCCACAGGCATCCCTCTGAATCGAAGCGGAGCGCTGAAGGGAAGATGAACTTGGCCGTTGAAAGTCCTCCGTCAACGGTGTCGTTGTATCCTTCTTCTCCGCAATATTTCTTCATTTCGAATGTGACGGGGTCGATTACGCTTATCACGTGATTGTAATCACAGACATAAATCTTCCCGTCCTTATCGACCGCGACTCCCTGAGGACGGCTGAGCTGCGAAAACGGCTGCCCCTCCTGAGCGCTCAGCGACGGGAACCCCTCGCAGTAGCCTGGAACGTCCGGATGTCCGGCAATCAGCTTGTGATTCTTGTTCCTGTCCACTTTCACTACGCAATGCGCATAGTCGCAGGCGATGTAGATGTTCTGCTCCGCGTCCACCGCGATTCCAGACGGGGTGTTGAGCCTGCCTGTTCCGAAATCACCTTCCACGATGCCGGCGTTCCACGGTTTCCCGGCGACAAGTTCCACGGTCTCCGCAGTGAGGTCGATTCTCACGACATAGTGCGAATTGAGGCTTGAGAGATAGAGATGGTTGCGGGTCTTGTCGTATGCGAGTCCGGTAGGCCTTGCGAACACGAACTCCGACAATTTGCATTTGCAGGTTTCCGGCGCAGTACCGAGCACGACAGTCCTCCCGTCGGAATTCCATTCGTCCTTCCCCTCGTCGCGGCAGCCTCCGACCGTCGTCACCTTGCCGTTCTGAATCTTGCGGAGCGCATTGTGCATCTGGTCGGCCACATAGAAAGTGTTGTTCCCGACATAGGCGATGCTCTTCGGGGTGAGGAAGGTCGCCGTGGTCAGATCCCCGTCCACCGGAGTCTCCACCGCACCCGGCCACCTCTTGTCCTCCGGCTGGGCTGCACCTGCGAAAAGGGATGTCTGACCTGACGAAAGCGACACTTTCTTGATGATGGAAGTTCCGCTTTCAGTGACATAGACATCACCGGCGTCGTCAAAGCAGAAGCCTGTGAGGTCGAAGAACTGGGCGTCGGCGTTTGAAGACGTCGTCGTCTGCACGCCGCCCTCCACGCAACCGGCGACCGTCTCGACCGCCAGGCTCCTGTTGTATGTGAATGAAAGCGTGTTTTTCGCAGCCACTCCCTTCACGGTCACTGAAATCGGGCTTCCGGCCTGTGACGGGACATAGACGAGAAGGGTGTCAACATAGGAGAAATCTATTTCCGCCTGCCTGTCTCCGAACATCACGACGTTCTCCTTGTTTTTCATGCTGAAGTTCTTTCCTACTATTTTGACGATTTCATCGACTCCGCCGTTGTCCGGAGTCACTCTTACAAGTTCCGGAGCGTTGTCGACCGAAGAATTGTCCGTGTCCTTGGCGCAGGAGGCGCACAGGAGGCCCGCCGCAAGAACGACATAGGAAGTAAGGGCGTAAAGAAGTATCCTTTTCATTGTCATGTGTCTTAAATTGTTAATAATCAATAATATTCTGTTTATATAACCATGTCCATGAATTCTGTCTGCAATGCTGTCTATCTGTAATACTGAGACTGCTTTATCTTGTTGTCGGAGTTCTGGACTG
>CAVGYS010000202.1:0-2740 GCA_963633505.1 Oscillibacter sp. MSJ-31 | reverse complement strand
GCAGGGTGATGGTCCGGGTGCTGTAGTTGACTATCTCCGGATTGTGGGTCACGAAAATTATGGTTCTCCCCTCGGAATGAAGCTGCTGGAAGAGCACCAGGACTTCGAAACTCGTGCGGGTGTCGAGGTTTCCGGTCGCTTCGTCGGCGAGGATTACCGCGGGGTCGTTGACCAGGGCTCTCGCTATGGCGACCCTCTGCATCTGTCCTCCGGACATCTGGTTGCTCTTGTGTTCGAGCCTGTCTCCCAGCCCCACCGCCTTCAGGGCCTTGACGGAACGTTCGAAGCGCTCCTGACGGGAGTATTTGGGATTGTACATCAGAGGCAGCTCGACGTTCTCCACAGCCGTGGTTTTGGCGAGGAGGTTGTAGTTCTGGAAGACGAAACCTATCTTGCGGTTGCGGAGCGTGGCGCGCTCGTTCTTGTCCATCGTGCGGACGGACACCCCGTCGAGCCAGTATTCTCCTGACGACGGAGTATCCAGGCAGCCGAGTATGTTCAGCAGGGTGGACTTGCCCGAGCCGGAAGTGCCGACGATGGTGACGAACTCGCCTTCCTCTATGGTGAAGGACACCCCGCGCAGCGCGTGGACAGTCTCATCACCCACGAGGAAATCCCGGCGTATGTTCTCCAGTTTGATGACTTCTTTCATCTCGCTATCGCTTTTAGTTTCTCGGACCCGGGGCGAACGGGCTTCTCTCAGTCGATGCGCTCTTCTGTGCCGCTGCGGCGACTTCGAGTCCGGTCACGACTTCATCTCCCTCCGAGATGCCGCTGAGAATCCCTGTCTTGTCGCCGCTGGTGTGGTCAAGCGTGACGGCCCGCTGACTGATCGTACTGCCGTTTCTGACCCAGACGGTCTTCGTGTCGGGAGCGTTGGCCGCGCCGCCGCTGATGCTGATGCCGATGGAGGACAAGATCTCCGGGTCCGGAGTGAATCTCAGAGCCCTGGTCGGCACTGCAAGCACTCCCTTCTCCTCAAGGGTGGTCACGGTGACGTTTGCGGTAAGGCCCGGTTTGAGCTTGAGGTCCGGGTTCGGGGCGGTGATCACCACTTCATAGGTGACGACGTTGGACGTGGTGGTGGCTTCGAGGCGAACCTGCTTCACGGTTCCGGAGAACTCGTCGTCAGGATAGGCGTCCACGGTGAAGACGACCTTCTGCCCCTCCTTGACCTGTCCGATGTCCGCTTCGTCCACGTCCGCGATCACCTGCATGTCCGTAAGATCTTTGGCTATGGTGAAAAGGGTAGGGGTCTCGAATCCGGCGGCCACGGTCTGGCCCTCCTCGACGGCGCGGCTGATCACGACTCCGTCGATGGGGGAGGAGATGGTCGCGTAGCTGAGGTTGCGTTTAACCTTTGTATAGGCGGCCTGGGCCTGGCTGTAGTTGTTTTTGGCCGTCTGGTACTGATAGTAGGCGGAGTCGTAGTCCGAGTCGCTCACGAGCTCCTTTTCGTGAAGCTGTTCGGTGCGCTTGTATTCCTTCTCCCGGTATTCGAATTCGGTCTTTGCGGCAGAGAGCTGGGCCTCGGAAGACACCAGTTCGGCTTCAAGGTTGACCTTGTCCATCTCGGCTATGATCTGCCCCGCCTTGACTATGTCGTTGTAGTCCGCGAAGAGCTTGTCGATGATGCCGGACACCTGCGTGCCGACGTCGACCTTGGTGACAGGCTCGACCGTCCCCGTGGCGGTGACGGAGTTGACGATGTCGATTCTCTCGACCCTCGAGGTCTCAAGGCTTACTCCGCTTCCGCCGTCCGGACGGAGCAGGAAGAACGCGGCTGCGGCCACGCACAGCACCGCTATGGCAATCCACAGAGATTTATTGTTCGCTTTCATATTGTGTGTTGATTTTATGATTTCCCTGGTAAATATCAAGTAAAGTATTGTTCATCAGTGCGGTGTATTTGGCCTGCAGGAGCTCGGCGCGGGCGTTGAGAAGATTGTTCTTGGCCGTGATGAGCTCCACGGTGTTCTTCATCCCCACGTTGAACTGCTCGAAGGTGAGATTGTAGCTCTGCTCGGCGTACTTCTCTTGTTCCTTGGCGGAAGTGTATTTGGACTGCGCGGAGACGGCACTCAGATAGATGTCCTCGATTTCCTTGAGGAGGGCCTTCTGCGTGCTGAGCTGCTCCAGACGACTGTCATCGAGCGCGATCCTGGCCTTGTTGACGGCAGTCTTCACCTTGCGTCCCTGGAAAATCGGGATTTGCAGGCTGAGTCCTATGCTCTCGCTGAAGTTCTTCTTGATCTGGGAGTCGAACGAGCTGTCGAGCCCGGAGACGTTGGTGGTTCCAAGGGAGGCGGTCGCCATCAGTGTCGGCGAATAGGACGAGCGGGCCTGGCGTATGCCAAGTTCGGATGCCGTCACGTTGAGCTCCGCCTTCTTGATTTCCGGCATGGCGTCGAGCGCCCTTAGACATACCTCTTCCTTGCTCGGAAGGAGCCTGAGCACCTCCGCATCCCCGTCGGAAGGCTCTTCGAGTTCTATCTCATCGCTCACTCCGAGTTCGAGCAGCTGCTTGAGTTGCAGGCGGTAATTGTCGAGGCTCGCCTTGGCGGAAGTGACCTGATAGCGGTCGGACGCATATTGACTCTCGAGCTGCGCCACGTCAACCTTGCTGAGCTCACCCACGTTCTTGAGCTCTATAGCCCTTTCGAGCTGGGCCTTGGAAGATTCGGCGGTGAGCTCCCCGAGCTTGACGGCCTCGGCAGCATAGAGGCACTGCATATATGCC
>CAVGYS010000201.1:0-2809 GCA_963633505.1 Oscillibacter sp. MSJ-31 | reverse complement strand
GCGCCCCGATGAAACCTATCGCTGTCAGCCTGTCTGAAGTCATCCACCTTGGCTGCCTTTCCGCCAGCCATACCAGCGCTTTTTTCTCGACTCCGTTCAGAAGGGACGTTTGAATTCTCGTTGCTTGTTTTGTTTCCATGATGTTATGGTTTCGTAACAATCTCGTTAAATCTTCGCAAAGATAGTTCAATTTATTTTAAAAACTCAAGTTGCGCCTTCATTTAAGCTCCGCGAGATAGTCGAGGACCGCGTGAAGCACGTTCCCAAGACCGGACGGAGCGGTGTTCCAGAAATCCTCGTAGGTCACGGCCTCGGCGCAGAGAGGCGCATCGCTCACCATTCTCACGGAGATGAAAGGCACTCCGTAGCGCCGGCAGGTGTGGGCGATGGAACCGCTTTCCATATCCACTCCGAGCGCCTGCGGGAACGCGTCTGAAATGCTGCGCGCCTTCTGGACGGTGTCCACGAACCAGTCCCCGGAGGCTATGGGCCCCACGAAGACCTTGTGCCCGTATTTCGAGGCGATCTTCTCCGCGAGGGCGCTTCCGCCGATACAGTCATACTCCGCCGGCTCCCCCTGCACCTGACCGGAGAGGTTTTCCGGCCCGCACCATACGTCGTGATAGCGGACGGCGGAGGCGCAGATGATGTCCTTCTGGCGGATGCTTCCGTCGGCGCAGAGAGTGCCGCACACCCCCGTGGAGACGATGGCTTCCACTCCGTAATGCTCTATCATCGAGGCTACGCAGAGAGCCGAGTTCACCTTTCCGATTCCGGATTGTGCGACGACGACGGAAAGCCCGTCGCCATATTGCCCGCTATGGAACACGAAGCCCCCGGGCTGCGGTTGAGATTTCAAGTCAAGACTGTTTTCCAGCATACGGAGCTCACGCTCCATCGCCACAGACACTCCTATGGTTTTCATACGATTCAAATTTTAAAAGCGGGCGCGACTGGCCACTAAAAGTGGCTGGCCACAAAAAAGGGCAGACCTGAAAAATGATTCTCGGCCCGCCCCTTCGGTGAGGTGCGTAGTGGAATCGAACCACTGTACCAGGTTTTGCAGACCTGTGCCTGACCGCTCGGCCAACGCACCGTTGTGGAGTGCAAATATACGCCATTTTCCCAAAACCGCAAGCGCATTTGTCCAAGTTTTGCCCGGGATTCAACAAAGTTTTCGTATATTTGAGCAAACTAACGACAGTTTTTATGGTTAGAAAAACGCTTTTTTTGATTCCCGTCATTCTGATGACGCTTTCCTGCGGTACTGCACGCAAAACCGCTGATATCGGCTCTTCCGAAAATCAGGAGGAGGAATACGTCAATACCGGCTACGGCAAGATCAAGAAAAAGGACTCCACTTCATCCGTTTCGAGCGTCAAGGTGAAGCAGGGTTCCGGCTACAGCGACATATACGAGTATCTCAAGGGGCGCGTCGCCGGACTTGTCATCAACGGGACGTCCATCAGGATCCGCGGGGTCACCTCCATAATGGGCAGCAACGAGCCGCTGATTCTCGTGGACGGGATGGAGACGAGCGACATCAGCAACCTCACGCCGGACATGGTCGAGAGGGTCGACGTCCTCAAGGACGCCTCCTCTACGGCCATATATGGCGCACGCGGAGCAAACGGCGTAATACTTATCACCACACGCAAAACATTGGACAACAAATGATACGCAACATAGTTTTCGATTTCGGAGGAGTACTCGTAGACTGGAATCCCCGCTACCTGTACGGGCCGTATTTCAACGATGAGAAGAAGACGGAGTGGTTTCTGGAGAACGTATGTCCGTACAGCTGGAACGAAAGTGTCGATGCGGGACGTTCCACCTCGGAGGCCCTTTCCGAACGGATAGCCCTGTATCCCGAGTGGGAAAAGGAGATACGGATGTATTTCGGGGAATGGATAAAGATGATGAACGGTCAGATTCCGGGGGCGGAACAGCTCATTCGGGAACTCTCCGCCCGGGGATACGGCCTGTACGGGCTTACCAACTGGTCCGCCGAGACTTTCCCTCTGATTTCCAATGACACGAAGAATTATCCGGTATTCGCTCTTCTGGACGGGTACGTGGTTTCCGGTGAGGAAAAATGCAGAAAACCGGACGAGCGGATCTACCGAATCCTGCTGGATCGTTTCTCCCTGAAGCCGGAGCAGTGCCTTTTTATCGATGACAATCCCAAGAACGTCGCCGCAGCAAGGGAACTTGGCATGAGCGGCCTTGACTTCACTTCTGTGGAACAGCTGAAGATGGATCTGGACGCAGCTCTGCAATGATGCTCTCGCAGGCCCGGACGTAATCCCCTACTTTGACTTTGATTTCCGCGTCCAGCGGAAGGAAAAGGTCGATTCTTGACCCGAACTTGATGATGCCGCACTGCTCCCCCGCCTTGACGGCGCTGCATTTTTTCGCGTAGCACACTATCCTGCGCGCGAAGCCTCCGGCTATCTGTTTGAAAAAGATTCTCTCCCCTCCCGGCAGGGTCAGGCCCGTGCAGCTGTGCTCGTTCTCCTCGGAGGCTTTAGGCTTGAATGCGAGCAGGTGTTTGCCGGGATAATACCTGTAGTAGCTCACCTCTCCGTCGGCAGGCCAGAAATTGGCATGAACGTCAAAGAAATTCATATACACCGAGACCTGGATGCAGTCGCACTTGAGGTACTCCTTCTCGAAAGTCCGCTCCATTATGACCACCTTCCCGTCGGCCACGGAGGATATGAGTCTCCCCGAACCGTTGCATTTGCGATGGGGCACGCGAAAAAAGAAAGTCTGCCAGATGCAGAACCACAACAGCAGAGAGAGGAGC
>CAVGYS010000200.1:0-2837 GCA_963633505.1 Oscillibacter sp. MSJ-31 | reverse complement strand
CCTTGACATCCCTTCCGCTCTCCGCCTCCCAGTCCATTATGGTCCGGAGCCAGAACTTCATGAACTCTGCCGGGCCGGTGTATTCCACTCCTATGTGGTGGAGCACGTTGGAACCGTTTTCCACGGCTTCAAGACTCTTGCGTATGTATTTTCTGTGATAGCTGGTCAGCCTTTCGTTGCCAAGGTCGTAGAACTGGCTTGCCATAAAGACCCTCTTGTCGCCCTGCATATAGGTGGGTTCGCTGAATCCGAGCCCGTTGACGTTGTTGGCATCTCTCCACGGATAGTCCACCCAATGCGCCCCTTCTTCGATGACGTTGTGTTGGAGGTAGTGCTCGTGGATGAATGCTATGCCTGTCTGTTCCGCGATTCCGGAGAATGCGGCCAGCCGGCTCCAGTACCACTTGTTCCAGCGGTCAAGATCGTAGCGGCTGAGCCTGTCGTTCGCCTCGCCTTCTCCGCTTCTTGCAAACGGCTGTTCGTAGAACGGGGCCCACACGTCCGCATCGGCCCGCATCATCCGCCCGTGGTCGTCGCGCCGCCGTTCATACCACAGGGCGGGAAAGTGCCAGAATGAGGCATATCCGTCCAGCCCCGCCTTGAGCGAATCAAGGTTGTCGGTGAGTCCGCGACCTTCGCGTCCCGGGACGAATCTGGTCAGATGCATACCGGCAGCCTTGATGTCCGATGGTCGGGGCGTGCCCCGCCAGAGGGCGGTGCGCGTGCTGCGGCCGGATAGATAATGACCGTCGGAGACGATGCGACCTCCTTCTATGGTGATGCGATGCAACTCCGCCTTCTGTGCCTTGGCCTGGTGCGTGGCCGGAACGCGAACCGTGCCTTCGGCATCGGGGATGAGAGGGTACCGTACACAAAGCGTATCTATCCAGCGATCCATGGTCCATGCCGGTTCTGCCGCCCTGCGGCTGTGGATGGCGGCGAAATCAGCGTCAGTCTTGGAGAAATCCGGGTTGAAATAGATTATCTTGGACAGTTCTTCTGCCGGGACTTCTCCCTTGCGCTGAATCATCTGACTGAGGTAGAAATGTCCCGGGCCTGTCAGTTTGTGCTGGGCGTGCGAGCCGTTCCCGTAGGCCTGGCCTCGTGAACCGTAGGCCCAGTTGTGCGTCTCCGGAGGGTTGCTGACATGGATTTGCGGAGCACGGCACATCCAGCAGAGCGAGTTGGCGCTGCTCCATCCGCCTCCCTGAAGGTCGAGTTCGAGGTTGGAGAACTTGATGGGCGCATTCTCGACCGTAACCCTGTCGAAGAGCGTGCCGCAGGACCAGCCTCCGAGGGCTCCGCTGAATCCGTGGGAGTTGGCGGCGTAGCACTGGACGAACGCATTCGGACCGGCTGTGGTCTGTCCGACGCAGAAGTCGTGGTAGCCCTGCTCGCTGTAGCAGCGGTTGAACAGCGTCTGCTCTCCATAGGTGATGAACGCGAGCCGGCGATAGCCTCCGATTTCGCCTACCGGCTCGAGAGACTTGCACTCTTCGACGCTGATGCGTGAGGCTCCCCGGAGGACTGATACGGCGGAACTCACGAAGTGTCTTGCATTTACCCGGCGAATCCACCCGTCACGGGCGTTGTCGACCGATATGGCCAGCCATCTGTGGTCTTCGTCCTTTGGCCGCCCCTCTTCATATTCGGATTCGATGGTGAGGTTCTCCACGGCGAAGTCGCTGATGAGGTCGGGACGAGTGCAGTTCTGGACGATGCCGCCGCCCCATCGGATGTCAAATGACTGAGGGACAGGGACATCCACCGTTATGCCGTCTTCGTCGGCACTGACTATCTCCCTATGGAAGTGGAGGTCGAAGTCGCCCGCTTTCCAGGCAGGTATGGAATAGTCCGCGTGGATGCCAAGAAGGTCTGTCCCAATGGATTCGATCCACTCCTGCGTGGACGGGCGCGTGATGCGTATTGTCTGGCCCGCCTTCAGGCCGTGTCCTTTCGGGAGCGGGATTCGGCTCGAGCCTACGGGGAGGTAGTCGCAGGCGATGCTGATTTCGTTCCCGAGATATTCCGTACCCTTGCCTCCAATCTTTATGACGGCGTCCCTGCTGATGCCGCATCCTCTGATGACGGTACCGGGGCCTTGTCCTCGCAACGCGACTCCGCTGCCATTCAGGATGATGCTGCCGCCTACGTCGTATATGCCGTCTGTCAGGAGGACTACCGCCCGGAATCCGCTCGCTCCTTTAGGTAGAGAGAGTGCGAAATCAATTGCGTCCTGTATGACGGAGGTGGCGTCCCCCTTAGGCGGAGTCAGTCGGATGAGGGGTATCGAAGAATCCTCGAGCAGATCCGGAATCTGTCCTTCTCCAGCCTTGTATCCGCAGAAAGAGTAGTCCGGAATACGGTCTCCGTTGGGATACGGGGAGATTGTCAGCGTGCTGTCCGTGACGGTCAACGGGTCGAATTTCCGGGCCTGCGCCGCCGTGCAGGCGAGCAGAAGCGCGGTAGCGGATATCAGGATTGTTCTTGACGACATGTTCTTGTGCCGTTACGCCATCTTCCAGCCGTCTATGGTGCGGGTCTCGGAGGAGAAATCCCCTTGAATGAGAGACGGGGCGTAGAGCTGGCTGAGCGAATTGAGAAAGCCGCTCCGCACCTCCTCGTTAGGATAGTCGAGGGTATAGGTGCGAAAACGCTCGTCATACCCCGTCAATGTCAGATAACCCGTCTGGTACATAAGGGATATCGGTTCGGGGTTCGCATAGTTCGTCCCGGTCAACGCCGCCTCCGGGACTTCGTCCTTGGAGATTTCTTCCAGCTTGTAGTTCCCTTTCTTGAGGTAGCGCACGAGGAATGTCGGCGTGCCCGTCTCGAAC
>CAVGYS010000199.1:1862-2872 GCA_963633505.1 Oscillibacter sp. MSJ-31 | reverse complement strand
CATATTTGCAGTCGCCCGGCTGGAGATAGTTGCCGTTCCATGCGCTCACCGGCCTGTCAAGCGCGTTCACCTCCTCCCAGGAATTGTAGTAGCCGTCGAAGACAAGACCGAAGAACTGCCCGTAACGCCGTCCGGTCTCCGACTGGTAGGCGTACTGCTTGCTGACTTCGTCCTTGAACACGATGCGGTTGCGCGCGAAAGAGAAGTTCGCCCTCGCCCAGTAGCCGAAGTCCCCGACATGATCCCGCCATGTGGCGTCGAACTCGCAGCCGAAGTTCTTCATCGCGCCGAGATTGTAGGCCGGAAGTTCGGCGCCTATTATGAACGGCTCGGTCGAGCGGTTGGCGAGAATGTTGTCGCGAAACTCATAGAAGACGTCTGACTGGACAGAAAGCCTTCCCTTGAACATATTGAAGTCAAGACCGGCGTTCGCCTTCCTCGCCCGCTCCCATGTGAGCTCCGGATTGCCTATCTTCCCCTCCACTATGGCGGTGGACTGGTTCGGATTTGTCGCCACCCCGAACCAGTACTGGTAGGCCGAGCCCGAGGCCTCGCCGTATGACGAAGGGAGGTAGAGGAAACGGGAGCCGCCGATTTTGTCGTTGCCGACTTCGCCGTAGCTGGCTCTTATTTTCATGTATGTGAGGACATCGTTCTTCGGCAGCCACTTCTCCTCGGTGATTATCCAGCCTGCGGAGACTGCCGGGAAGAAGCCGAAACGGTGTCCCTTAGCGAAATTCTCCGTTCCGTTGTAGCCCATGTCGAACTCGAGAAGATAGCGCGAGGCGTATTCGTAAGTCACGCGCCCCACAAGCCCCTGATAGGCGTTCGGAACATAGAAGGCAAGGTCCGGCGACCAGTATTTGCTCTGGTTGTACAGCGCCAGCGCCGTGACATGATGGTCGCCGAATGTCCTGTCATAGTTGACTCCGCCCTCGAAATAGACATTGCGGTTCTTGTTCCAGCTCGTGGAGGTGTTCCAGATTGAGGACTCGGACTGAGGCACAAGC
>CAVGYS010000199.1:0-1852 GCA_963633505.1 Oscillibacter sp. MSJ-31 | reverse complement strand
GAGGTAGTAGGGGAAGCTCTTCGAGAATTTGCGGCTGCTGTAGTAAAAGCTGTCATAAGCCACCCGCAGATGGGCGGACAGCCCCTTTGTGACCGCATTGGAGAAGTCGTAGTCAAGCCTGAGGGCGGAGTTCAGATTGTTGCTGCTGCGACGGTTGTACCCGTTGCTGAGCAGCACCTGCCAGGGATTCACGCTTCCGACTCCGTTCTCTATCTTCACAATCTTCCCGTCCACGAGCCCCGGAGAAGACAGCGGATTGGCAAAGGAAATGGCCTGCCAGATGCTGCTATTGCCGCCGCTCGGGGAAATGACGTTCTCAATCTGGGCGGCGAGCTGGACCTGAGCCGTGAAGTCACGCGTAATCTGAAAATCGAAGTTTGATCTGAAATTATAGCGCGTGTCCCTCGGATTCACGTCGTGGTCGCGGTCTATGCGGGTGTTGCGATAGATTCCGGTCTGGTCGAAGAAACTTCCCGACAGAAAATACTTCACCCTGTCGATTCCGCCTGAGATGTTCACGTTATGCTGCGTCCTGGTCGAGAATTTGCGCAGGAAAGTCCCGATCCAGTCGGTGTCCGGATGAAGCAGCGGATCCGTGTGGTTTTTGTAGAGTTCTATGTCCTCGGCCGAAAATCTCGGGATATATGTGGAGCCTGTGATTCTCGAATCGTTTTCTCCCGCCTCGTTATAGAGTTCCGCATACTGCGCGCTGTTGAGATAGCTCGGAAGGGCCGTTGACTGCTGGAGCGCGAAATTCCCCGAATAACTTATGTGCGGAGCGCCTATCTCCCCTTTTCTCGTGGTTATGAGTATGACGCCGTTCGCTCCCTTGACTCCATAGACGGCTGTGGCCGACGCGTCCTTGAGGATGTTGAGCGATTCGATTTCATTCGGATCTATTCCGTTGAAATTCGCCCTCTCGACCCCGTCGACCATGATGAGCGGTTCTGAGTTGTCCGTGAAGGTGCTCACGCCGCGGATGAGCAGATTCGAGAAGTCCTCGCCCGGAGCGCCGCTTCTCTGCGTGGCGATAAGGCCCGGCATGCGGCCTACCAGCATATTCGACAGGTTGGCCTGCGGCGTCTGGACGAGATCGGTCTTCGAGATTGTCGCTATCGCCCCGGTGACGCTTTCCTTTCTCTGCTTGCCGTACCCCACGACGACCACGTCATCCAGCACGAGGGAATCCTCCCGGAGAACGACGTCGATGACGCCGGAATCGCCGATCTTCCGCTCTTCGGTTCTGAAGCCGAGGCAGTTGAAGACTATGACGGCGCCCGCGTTCCCGCTCCGCAGGACATAGCGCCCGTCAATGTCCGTGAACGTGCCGTCGGTCGTGCCTTTTTCAAAGACCCCGACACCCGCGAGAGGCTCTCCGGCGCTGTCGGTGACCGTCCCGCTTATCACAGCCGGTTTCTTTTGCGGAGAGCCCGCCTGTTTTTCGGGAGCCGCGGCCGCCGGGCGCTTCATCACCACCACCTGGCGATCCTTGATCTTGAAAACGAAGGCGTCCCCGAAAATTCTTTCCATCGCCTCGTCTATGCCGGAATCCACCAGCTTCACCGAGACCTTGCCGTCAAGTCTGACCTCATTCTCGTTGTAGAGGAAGACATATCCCCAGCCTCTTTCTATCATCGCGAGGACTTCCTTCACCGGCGTGTCCTTCACGTCTATGGTTATACCCCCCCCGACTGGGCCGAAGATGTCACGGCAACCGCCACGACGACGCACAGGCACAATATTCTACGGAATTTTTCCATCTGATTATCAGTTCTTGCTTTTGCGATTATCTTTTGCGATTATTATGTTCTTCCGGACTTCCATGGGTGACGGAATGTCTTATTTCGCCGTT
>CAVGYS010000198.1:0-2893 GCA_963633505.1 Oscillibacter sp. MSJ-31 | reverse complement strand
AGAGTTGGGTCGGGCCTCCCTCCATGACGGAAACGACGTGGCTGTCCCAGATTTTGTCAAAGAGCGTATTCATCCCCGGAATTTGTTGATGCAGTCGATGAACGCCTCCACGGATGCCGTGACGATGTCCGTGTCGGCTCCGAAACCATAATATATGCGGCCCTCGTGTTCAACCTGCATGTGCACCTTGCCGACGTCGTCCGAGCCCTTGGTGATATTCTGGATGGTGAACTCCTTGATGATCATCTGCTTCCGGATGATGAGCTTCAGGGCGTTGATTGCCGCATCCACAGGCCCGTTGCCGCGCGAGGCGGCCTCGAATTTCTCCCCGGCGATGTCAACTCCCACGCTCGCGATAGGCCTCAGGCCCCGGCCGCTTGTCACCTGAAGGTAGTCGAGCTTGACGTGATGTTCCTCCGCCCTGTCGGCTCCGGCCAGCACGAGCAGATCATCGTCCCCGACCTGCTTTTTTTTGTCGGCGAGCCTGAGGAACTCGTTGTAGAAAGCGTCGAGCTTCTCCCCCTCCATCTTGATGCCGAGCACTTCAAGGCGATACTTGAGCGCCGCGTGGCCGCTTCTGGCTGTGAGCACGATGTCGTTGTCGGCGATGCCCACGTCCTTGGGATTGATTATCTCGTAGGTAGTGACGTTCTTGAGCACCCCGTCCTGATGAATGCCGGAAGAGTGTGCGAAGGCGTTTCTCCCCACTATGGCCTTGTTGGCCTGGACCGGCATGTTCATGAGGTTCGACACCATCCTGCTCACAGGGGTGATTTTCGTCGTGTTTATATTGGTCTCCAACGGGATGTCGCTGTGGCTCTTGATTATCATTGCTATCTCCTCCAGGGCCGTGTTGCCGGCTCTCTCGCCCACGCCGTTTATCGTGACCTCGCACTGACGCGCTCCGGCAAGCAGGCCGGACATGGTGTTGGCGGTGGCCATCCCGAGGTCGTTGTGGCAGTGGGTGGAGATTATGGCCTTGTCTATCCCGTCCACGTTGTCAACGAGGTATTTGATTTTGGCCGCGTATTCCGACGGGAGGCAGTATCCGGTGGTGTCGGGAATGTTGACCACCGTGGCGCCCGCCTTGATTACGGCCTCGACCACCCTCGCGAGGTATTCGTTGTCAGTACGCCCGGCGTCCTCGGCATAGAACTCCACGTCCTCGACGAATTTCTTGGCATATTTCACTGCTCTCACGGCGCGCTCGAGAATTTCCTCCCGCGTGGAATTGAACTTGAACCTGATATGGGAGTCCGAAGTGCCGATGCCGGTATGTATCCTCTTGTGTCTGGCGTATTTGAGGGCCTCGGCGGCGGTGTCTATGTCCTTCTGCACGGCGCGGGTCAGAGCGCAGATGACCGGCCAGGTGACGGCCTTTGAAATTTCGACCACGGAGTTGAAATCTCCCGGGCTGGAGATCGGGAAGCCGGCCTCGATGACATCCACGCCCAACTCTTCCAGAGCCTTGGCGACCTGGATTTTTTCGACCGTATTGAGCTGACAGCCGGGCACTTGTTCCCCGTCACGCAGGGTCGTGTCAAAAATGTAGATTTTATCTGAATCCATTGAAAAAGCGGTAATAACTTCTAACCGATTCGCTAAGTTCGCATTCTATTCTGTAAAAAGCAAGATTTGGGCAAGTTTTTTTGTCACGCAGGCAAGAATGTCTAAATTTGGGGCCGAAAATATTATAAGATGAAAGTTCTCAAATTCGGCGGCACCTCCGTGGGCACGGCAGACAGTCTCCGTCAGGTCAAAAATATAGTTTCAGGCTGCAACGGCCGCGTGATCGTGGTCGTCTCCGCGCTCGGCGGAGTCACCGACTCCCTTGTCAAGGCGGCCTCCCTTGCCGAAAGCGGAGACGAGTCGTTCGGCGGGATTATCACGGATCTTCGGAAGCGGCATCTTGCGATGTGCGACGAGCTGCTTGAGGGCAGCCTCCGGCGGGACTCTCTCAAGGAGAAGATAGAGGCGCTCTGCGGGAGGCTCTCCGAAATCTGCCGGGGGGTCTATATGCTCGGAGTGCTGCCGCGCAAGACCAAAGACGAAATCCTGAGCTTCGGGGAGCGCATGTCCTCGCTCATAGCGGCGGAAGTGATACCCGGCGGGAGGCTGTACGATTCGCTTGAGTTCATCCGCACCACTCGCTCCGCCCGCGCGGACGTGGCCGATACGATGGCGAGCTACCCGCTCATCCGCAAGGCGTTTGCGGGGTATGAGAGCTCGGAGGAAATCGCGATAGTGCCGGGATTCATCGCCTCGGACTCGGTGAGCGGCGAAATCACCAACCTCGGCCGCGGAGGTTCCGATTTCAGCGCAAGCCTCATAGCGGCCGCGCTGGACGCGGAACGGCTGGAGATATGGACCGACGTGGACGGCTTCATGACCGCCGACCCGCGCATCATCGGGACATCCTACGTGATAGACGAGATGAGCTACGACGAGGCGATGGAGCTGTGCAACTTCGGAGCCAAGGTCATCTATCCGCCGACCCTCTACGCGGTATGCCGCAAGGAGATCCCTATCATAGTCAAGAACACGTTCAACCCTTCCTCTCCGGGGACGACCATCCTCAAGCGCAGGACAAAAAAGGACGAGCGCCTCATCTGCGGCATCTCCTCCGTCGATGACATCTGCCTGCTGACCCTCAGCGGCACCTCGATGGTCGGAATCATCGGAGTGGACAGCCGCATCTTCTCAGCCCTTGCCGCCGAGGGGATTAGCGCCTTCATGGTGACGCAGTCTGCCTCCGAGACAGGCATCTCGATTGGCGTGAGCAAGGCGGACGCTCCGCTCGCCCGCGCCGCCCTGGACGCCGAATTCAGCGAAGAGATCGGCAGCGGAGCCATCGACCCGGCCAGGATTGAAGACTCTCTGGCGGCCGTGGCCG
>CAVGYS010000197.1:0-2945 GCA_963633505.1 Oscillibacter sp. MSJ-31 | reverse complement strand
GTGCTTGACCCCGCAGTCCACCAGGACCACCTTCTTGCCTTCGGAGCCGTAGTGCAGCACCTGCGTGCAGCTGACCGCGGCGACCTGGTTGTCGGTGTCGGGGTTGTAGAAAGGGAAGTCCTCCGAGGCCCCTTGAGGAACTATCTTGCCGAGCATCGCGCCCTGTTCGCGGAGCATCTTGGTGAGCTCCCTGGTGTCTATGCCGAAAATCCCTGGCACTTTCTGCTCCTTGAGCCATTCGTCCAGGCTCTTGACCGCGTCCCAGTGACTGTATTTCTCGCTGTAGTCCGAGATTACGAGCCCCCGGACGTGAATCCGCTCCGACTCGAAGGTCGTGCAGAGTCCGTTCTCGTCGAATTTCTCCGACGGGATGCCGTAGTTTCCTATCAGCGGGTAGCTCACGCAGAGTATCTGCCCTTCATAAGAGGGGTCCGTGAGGCTTTCGGGGTAACCCACCATTGCGGTGGAGAAGACTACCTCTCCGCTTCCGGCGCTCTCGCAGCCGAAGCTCCAGCCTTCCATCCTGCACCCGTTCGCGAGGATGAGCGCAGCCTTTTTTCGATTTTCTGACATATTATTTTTTCCAGTTGGATGCTTGTTTCATCAGCTCGGCCACCCTGTCGTTGCAGAGCTTGCCGATGCTGCCTATGTGGGTGTGTCCGAGATCCGAGGCCTTGAGATTGGCGGTCTCGCCCCCGGAATACTTGAAAGTGCCCTCGTTGACCTCGGTCCCTACCTGCCTGTAGGCTTCGCGGAAAGGGGTGCCCTCGAGGGTCCTGCGGTTGACCTCCTCCACCGTGAAAAGATGGGCGTAGAGGGGGTTGTCGAGGATGTGGGTGTTCACTTCTATGTGCGCGAGCATGTAGTCCGTCATCTGAAGGCAGTCGTGAAGGAGCTCGAGCGCGGGGAAGAGGATGTCCTTGAGCAGCTGATAGTCACGGTGATAGCCGTGGGGGAGGTTGCTGCACAGAATCGAGATTTCGTTCTCCGTGGAGAGGATGCGGTCGCATTTGCCCCGCACCATCTCCCAGACGTCGGGATTTTTCTTGTGAGGCATGATGCTGGAGCCCGTCGTCAGGCTGTCCGGGAAGTGGATGAAGCCGAAATTGGGGCACATATACATGCAGCAGTCCGCGGCGAACTTGTTGAGGGTGAGGGCTATGGAGCCCATCGCGGAGGCTACGCACCTCTCCGTCTTGCCCCGGCTCATCTGTGCTGCGACGCTGTTGACGACGGGGGAGTCGAAGCCGAGCAGGCGGGTGGTCATGTCCCTGTCGAGCGGGAAGGAGTTGCCGTAGCCGGCGGCGGAACCCAGAGGGTTGCGGTTGGTGACCCTGTAGGCCCCGCCGAGCATGTGCATATCGTCCACCAGGGCTTCGGCGTAGGCCCCGAACCACATTCCGAAGGATGAAGGCATAGCCAGCTGGAAGTGGGTGTAGCCGGGGAGGAGGATCTCCTTGTATTTCTCGCTGAGACTCTGAAGAGTACCGAAGAGCTGCAAGCTCTCATCCCGCAGCTTGAGAAGTTCGTCGCGAAGGAAGAGCTTTATGTCCACGAGGACCTGGTCGTTGCGCGAGCGGCCGGAGTGGATTTTCTTGCCCATGTCCCCAAGCTTCCGGGTGAGGCTCAGCTCAATCTGCGAGTGGATATCCTCCACGTCGTCTTCGAGCACGAAGCTGCCGTCCCTGACCGTGGCCTCTATCCTGTCAAGGGCTGCTGTGAGGCTGTCCAGCTCGCTTTGGCTGAGGAGCCCGATGCTTTGGAGCATCTTTATGTGCGCCTTGGAACCCTCTATGTCGTAGGCTGCGAGCCTCAGGTCGAGCTGCCTGTCGTTGCCGACGGTAAAGTTCTCGACCCTCTCGGTGGCACTGGTGCCCTTATTCCACAATGTTGCCATAAAATTTCTCTATATACTTGATGTATGTGTCAATAGCTTCCCGTATTTCGCTCACGAGGACGTACTCGTCAGCCTTGTGCGAGCGCGAGGAGTCTCCCGGGCCCATCTTGACGGCGTCGCAGCCGATGCGCATCCAGTCCGAAGTGGTGGGGGAGGAGAACTCTTCAATCCCCAGGGCGCGGGCGGCCCTCTTCAGGGGAGAATTCACCGCCGTGGCGGACGAGCGGTTGGTGAGGTTGCGGGCCGAGAGGCTGCTGCGGCAGAGGGCCTGAAGTTCGCGGAGAATCTCCTCGTTGGAGTATTGCTCCGTCGGACGCACGTCCACGACGAAGCGGCACAGCTCCGGGATGACGTTGTGCGCCCTGCCGGCCTCGATCTGGGTCACGTTGAGCCGCACGTCCCCCATCGTCGGAGAATGCCTGGTGAAGCGGTGCCCGCGCAGGGCCGCGATGTCATCGAGGGCCAGATACAGGGCGTTCACGCCTTCGCCCCTCGCAGCGTGGCCGCTCACTCCGTGTGCCTCGCCGTCGATGACGAGCAGACCCCTTTCGCTTGTCGCGGCCCTCATCCCCGTCGGCTCCCCGACTATGACCCAGTCCGGGGCGGGGAACTCCCCGCTTTCCGCGAGTCCGCCATCATACAGCCACCTTGCTCCGTCGGGGCCGGAGCGCTCCTCCTCCCTTGTCAGGACGAGCATGAGATTGATCGGGAGAGGCATATCACAAAAATGACGGAAAGTGGCAATCATCGACACCACACTTCCGCCGTCATCATTGGAACCGAGCCCCCGGACGATGCTCTCGTCGTCACCCGGATCGAAAGGGTCTCTCGTGTAGCCGGACGAAGCGGGAACAGTGTCGAGGTGCGCGTCGAGGGCAAGAGTCCTTTTGCCGGGGTCGAAACACTTGTTCTTCGCCACGATGTTGCCGTTGAGCAGACTGTGTCCTATCCCGAAAGAGTCCAACGCCCCGCTTATCAACGAGGTGACCTTCCCCTCTTCGAAGGAGAGGGAAGGGGTGCGGACCATCTGCCTGAGAAGGTCTATGTA
>CAVGYS010000196.1:1787-2960 GCA_963633505.1 Oscillibacter sp. MSJ-31 | reverse complement strand
CCGTCCGCAAGGTACTACTTCGCGAACGTCACCGCCGTTGACCGTGAATTCGGACGCATTCTCGATGAAGTGAAGCGACTCGGCATGGACAGGAACACGATAGTTGTCTTCACCTCAGACCACGGCGAGACGATGTGCAGCCACGGCACTCTCGACCCGAAGAACTCGATCTGGACGGAGTCGTTCAATGTTCCGATGATCGTCCGCTATCCCGCGAAGCTGCGTCCTCATGTGGATACGACGCTCCTGTCCTCGGTCGATATAATGCCGACGCTTCTTTCCATGGCGGGTCTTCGCGACGCTGTTCCGGTCACTGCCGAGGGACGGGATTTGTCCCCGATTCTTATGGAGACCGGGGAGGGATGCGACGCCCCGTCTTCCGTGCTCTATCTGCGCAATATCAACGGGGGAAAGGCCTCCGACGGCACTGTAACCGGCTTTTTCCCTGAGGCGAGGGGCATAAGGACGGCGTCGCACACGATGGAGATTTCCATCACCCGCGACGGCGGACTTCGGGGAGTCGTGATTTACGACGACCGGAATGACCCCTATCAGATGCATCCGATTGACCCTCACGACGCTCCGGAACTGTTTGAAACTTTGCTCGCCGAACTCTCCGCAAAGCTGAAGGAGGCCGACGACGTATGGCACAGAAATGGCATTATTGAAAACTTGAAATTCTGATATATGAAACTTGTCGATAAACTGAGTGTTGCGATTCTTGCAGTCGCGGCTGTCGTTTCCTGCGACACTTCCGATCTTGAGGAACGGCTCGACTCCCTCGAGTCGCGGATTCATGCTCTCGAAAAATCCGTGGGGCAGGTCAATGACAATGCGTCGGCTCTGCGTCAGCTGATGAAGGATAATGTCTGGATTGAGGACTATGAGACCGTTCTTGACGGTGAGAAAGCCGTGGGATATGCGCTGACGTTGAGTGACGGAACGACGGTGAATGTCGTCTATGGCATTGACGCTGACGCTCTTGTCCCTATGATCGGCATTGATTCCGAAGGACGATGGATTATGTCGATGGACGGAGGCGGGACTTTCTCCCGCATTGAGGGGGGGGCAGACGCCTTTCCGCAAAACGGCGCCACGCCTCAGATCCGGGTCGATTCCTCCGGATTTTGGCAGATAAGCCTTGACGGCGGCAGGACTTGGAGTCACATACTC
>CAVGYS010000196.1:476-1777 GCA_963633505.1 Oscillibacter sp. MSJ-31 | reverse complement strand
AGCATATTCCGTTCAGTGACATACGATGCCGCCACGCAGCGGATGACATTCGTTCTCGCCTCTGACGGACAGACGCTCGTGCTGAACGTCGTGCAGGACTTCCGCTTCACCGTGGAAGACTTCACCTCGAAAACGGCGATATTTTTCGGTAACAGCGCAAGCTTCAACGTGACGGCGTCAGGTGTCGCCGAGGTGATGCTCGAGGTTCCCGACGGCTGGAGAGCCGTGATTGACGACGGGAAACTCACCGTGACCGCGCCGGAGAGCGGAACGGCCGGGGAGTATGTCGTTTCAGTCGTCGCGGTGTCGAACGGCGGGCTTATGAAGCGCCTGACTTTGGAGTTCACCCTGACTGACATGGTGGCCGGGCTTCTCGACTATTCCTACGCCGGCTACAACCACGGGGAAACCGCCCCTGCGGAGGCTTCCGCGTGGGGCTACAAGGTCTATAATGTCTGTGACTACGGCGCCGTGCCGAACGACGGAAAATCGGACAGGGAGGCTTTTCTGAAATGCCTTGAGGCTGCTCTCGGGGTGTCATATTCGGTGAATGGCAGCAATGTGATATGTTTCGACCCCAAGGAGGCGGCCGACGCCGTTGTCTATTTCCCCGAAGGCGAGTTCATCCTTCACACTTCTGATGACGATGTGGAACTTTCCGGCAAGAGTCCGAGTCAGACAATCCAGATACGCTCAGGCAACATCATACTTCGCGGCGCGGGACGGGACAAGACCGTGCTTGTCATGCAGGACCCCAACAGACCGTCCGACGAAAGTGTGCTGTACAGTTCGCCTGCCATGCTTGAATTCAAGCACAATTCCGGACTCGCACAGGTCACTACCGTGACTTCCAATGCCGGGAAAGGCTCGTTTTCCGTCGAGGTCGCATCTGTGGCCGGACTTTCTGAAGGGCAGTGGGTCTGCCTTTCTGTGGTCAATAACGACCCTGCATTTGTCGCGGCCGAACTAAAGGCCGGAAATCCGACGGATGCCGAGCTTGCGAACATGACGAATATGAGGACGGTCGGCGTGCAGGTCTATGACTATCACCAGATTCGCGGCATAAGCGGCAACAGGCTGACTTTCGCGGAGCCTCTCATGCACGAGGTGGATCTCCGCTACACCGCGAACACGAATGCCTCCGGTTACAACTGGGGCGTGTTCAAGTTCCCTCATTATGAGAATGTAGGCGTGGAGGACCTGACTTTCAGAGGCGATGCCAAGGATCATTTCGAGCATCACGGCAGCTGGCAGGATGACGGAGCCTACAAACCGCTAAATTTCGTGCGTCTTACGAATTC
>CAVGYS010000196.1:0-431 GCA_963633505.1 Oscillibacter sp. MSJ-31 | reverse complement strand
GCGCAGGGTCGGATTTGAAAGTGTCAGCGAGGCCTGCTCCATTGTCACCAGCGCCAATGTCTCCGCATACGACATAACTTTCAGCGGCAGAAGAGGACACGCGGCGGTCCGTTCGCAGGGTTCATCACGGGTGTTCATCGGCGCTACGACTGACAAGACCTCTGGCTATCTCATCGACAGTCCGGAAACATATTCCGGGCAGGCTGGCCAGTACCACGCCGTTGGGGTGTCAAAGCAGAGCATGGGCGCGGTCCTCTGGCGAAATACATGGGGGAACGACAGCTGTTTCGAATCTCATGCGACGCAGCCTCGCGCGACCCTGATTGACTGCTGCACCGGGGGCTGGATGCAGTTCCGGCAGGGCGGTGACGCTGCTCAGGTTCCGAACCATCTTGCGGACCTCGTGGTGTGGAATTTCGAGTCAGTGACTC
>CAVGYS010000195.1:0-2980 GCA_963633505.1 Oscillibacter sp. MSJ-31 | reverse complement strand
GGAGAAGCTCAAGACGCTTTATGAGCTTCAGGCTGTGGACAATGATATAGACAAGCTTGTCCAGCTCAGGGGGGAGCTCCCGGAGGAGGTGGCCTCGCTCGAGAAAGAGGTCGAGTCGCTGAAGGAGAAGCATGCCGGCGTGGAGCAGCTCATAGATGGATATAACCAGAACATCGCTTCGTCGAAGAAAGAAATCGAAGAGTTCGATTCCGAGATAGAGAAATACCGCGCGCAGCTGGACAACATCTCCAACAGCCGTGAGTACGACTCCATCAACAAGGAGCTTGAGAATCAGACCCTTCTCAAGGCGATAGCCGAGAAGAACATCAACGAGGCCCGCGAGGCCATCGACGACAAGAAGGTGGACCTTGACCGGATCAACGACCGCATCACCATCAGGGAAGGGGATTTGGAATCCAAGAAGCAGGAGCTCGCCTCCATCGTGGAATCTACCGCCAAGGAGGAGGCCGACCTCAACAAGAGGCGCGAGACGTACGCCTCCAAGCTGGACGAGCGCACCTTGAGCGCATACGAGCGTATCCGCAAGAGCACGCACAACCATCTTGCAGTGGTGTCTCTGTTCCCGAAAAATGATGACAACACCTACGGGGATGCCTGCGGAGGCTGTTTCCACACCATCACCCCGCAGCGTCTCATCGACATAGCGTCCGGCAAGAAGCTCGTGATCTGCGAGCATTGCGGGCGCATCATAGTCAATCCGGACATCTAACGGCCAGGATTCCGTATGCCTCCACAGAAATCCGGAGTTTCGCGCAAGAAAGAACAGGGGGTCGATCTCGATAAGATAGGGCTTGAGATAGGCAATAAGCCTCCGCAGGCCCTTGACGTGGAAGAGGCCGTCCTCGGTGCGATGTTGCTTGAGCCCGAGTGCGTGGATCAGGCCATGGAAGAGCTCACTCCATCCTGCTTCTATGACAAGAAGCATAGGATGATCTTCGAGGCCATGTGTTCACTGGTCATAGAGCATACTTCCGTCGATATCATCACCGTCAATGCCAAGCTCAAGGAGCTCGGCAATCTGGAGATAGTGGGAGGCACGGTCGCGCTTGCGAACCTTTCCGACAAGGTGGGTTCCGCCGCCCATGTCGAGTATTACATCAAGATACTCAAGCAGAAGACCATCCAGCGCGATTTGATAACCGCGTCGTACGGTATTCTGAAAGACTCGTATGACGACACCGTCAAGGTGGACGAGCTGATTGACAGCGCGCAGAGCCGGATTTACGACGCCATCCAGAGCAATGTCCGCAAGGAAGTGCAGGACATCGGCGGACTTATCAACACCGCGATAGAGAGCATTGAGAAGAAGCAGTCGGGCAACGGGCTGAGCGGAGTCCCTTCGGGATTCTTGAGCCTGGACACTATCACCATGGGCTGGCAGCCTTCGGATCTCATCATCCTGGCCGCCCGTCCGTCAGTCGGAAAGACGGCTTTCTCCCTCAATATCGCGCGCAACGCCGCGGTCGATCATCACATGCCGGTCGCATTCTTCTCTCTCGAGATGGCGGCGATACAGCTGGCCAACCGTCTCATTACTTCCGAGTCCGGACTTCATCCGGACAAGATCAAGGGAGGAGTCAAGCTTGAGGAATACGAGTGGCAGCAGCTGGAATACAAGTTGAGGGCGCTCTCCAAAGCTCCTCTGTACGTGGATGATACCCCGAGCCTTCCGCTGATGGAGTTCAGGACAAAGGCCAAGAATCTCGTAAAGAACAAGGGCGTGCGCCTCATAATCATCGACTATCTTCAACTGATGCAGGGGCCGTCCGAGCTCAGGGGACTCCGCGAGCAGGAGGTGGCTGCGATTTCACGTACGCTCAAGGCTACTGCCAAAGAACTGAACGTGCCGATCATAGCCCTTTCGCAGCTGTCCCGAAACGCGGTTCAGCGCCAGGGGGCCGGCGGCAAGCCCCAGCTCTCCGATCTTCGCGAGTCCGGCTCCATCGAACAGGATGCGGATATGGTCATCTTCATCCACCGTCCCGATTTCGTCGGTCTGAGCGACAACGAGGGGGACAAGGAGAAGACTCAGATCATCATCGCAAAGCATCGAAACGGACAGACCAGGGACATCGATATGCGCTACAAGGGAGAGCAGCTCAAGTTCGTGGAGGTGGATGACACTTTGGATATGAGGGGCGCTTCGTTCGGTTCTGCCATGAATGATGATTTCGGAGCGCCGCAGCAGGATTTTACATCTGGAGCCAATGAATTCGAATAGCGAAATATCACACAAGGGCAGAATCGTCGGCATCACGCCCGAGTTCACGACCGTGGAGATAATTTCAGAATCGGCCTGCGGCTCCTGTCATGCCCGGAGCCTCTGCGGACTTGGCGATGCCAAGACCAAGGCGGTGGAACTGCCTACCCGCGCTTGGGACAATTATGAAGTCGGGGACGAGGTTGACGTGGTGCTCAAGGCTTCCATGGGCCACAAGGCCGTATGGCTGGCCTACGTGCTCCCTCTGATCGTGCTCGTGTGCGTGCTTCTCATCCTGACCTTCGCCGGTATGGCGGAGCTTTATGCCGGACTTGGCGGACTCGGGGCCGTTGCCGTATGGTATCTGGTCCTCTGGCTGTTTCGCGACAGACTCAAGAGTGAATATGTTTTCAATATAAATAAAAAGTAATGACGAACACTGTTATCCTGATCGTTGTGATTCTCACGGTGCTTGGCCTGCTGCTTTCGCTGGTCCTCTTCTGGGTGGCCCGAAAGTTCAAGGTCGAGGAGGATCCGAGGATTGACGAGGTCGAGGCCGTGATGCCCGGGGCGAACTGCGGCGGTTGCGGATTTGCCGGCTGCCGCGCGTTCGCGACATCCTGCGTCGGGGCGGAGAACCTCGACAACAACTACTGTCCTGTCGGCGGGAATGAGACCATGAAGAAGGTCGCCGCCATTCTCGGAATGACTGTGGCCGAAAAGGCTCCGATGGTGGCGGTCGTGCGCTGCAACGGAAGC
>CAVGYS010000194.1:0-2994 GCA_963633505.1 Oscillibacter sp. MSJ-31 | reverse complement strand
TCAGAATCTCTATGCGTCACTGTTCGATAACAGCGAGCCGTATCTCAAGGTCATCGAGGCGTTGAGCAGAAAGAATTACGGAATGACTCGGAATGAGATTATCGAACTGACCGGACTCTCCGACGGAGGCGGGCTGAGCACGGTTCTGTCCGAACTTGACAGCTGCGACATCATCCGGAAATATCGTGCGTTCGGTAAAAAGGAGAATGACGCGATATATCAGCTGACGGATTTCTACACCATATTTTATTACAAATTCATCCGGAAACACGGAACTTCAGACAAAGATTTCTGGGCATATCAGACCTCCACTCCCACGCACAACGCATGGGCGGGAATCGCATTCGAGCAGCTGTGCGTTCTCCATCACCTCCAAATCGAGAAGAAGCTCGGGATATTCGGGATGCTCACGGAAACTTTCTCATGGCGCTCAAAGGACGCCCAGATCGACATGGTAATCAAGCGGGCGGACAAGGTGATAAACATCTGCGAAATGAAGTGGTGGGACGGGCCGTTCACGATTTCTAAAAAATACCGCGAGGCTCTTGACAACAAAATCGAGTCTTTCCGCGCCCATCTGAAACAACGCCGCACTCTCCATCTGGTTATGGTGACAACTTTCGGACTCCGTTACAACGAGTAGAGCAGCTCGTAGTCGCGGATGCCGTCACGCATGGCGGCGAGGCGGATTGACGGATAGACTTTCCGGTATCCCGGCCAGATGATCCACATGTCCCCGGCAGGGTAGTCGCCGCCGGCATCCTCCCACGGGTCGCCGCTCTTCGCGCCGTGCCAGTAATTCAGCCCCCAGTGGAGGAAGCCTGTAGTGTCGTAGCGGTAGTTGAGCCAGTGGGACAGCCTTGTCGGCAGAAGAGGGATGCGGATGAAGCGGTTAAGGCCGTTGCCCTGCGGACTCATGCACTGGTAGAGCCAGCGTGTCTGCCCGGAAGCCCACTCATAGCCGGTCTCGCCTTTCAGATGGAAGAATCCCGGGCATGGGAAGTCGATGCTTTCGGCGCTGATCTTGGAAGTTTCGAGCGGATCCATGATCTTTATTTTCGGACCTCCTTTGCGGGCGTAGGACGCGAGGTGCATATAGCCTTCGGCGTACTCGTCCTGCGGCTCGTCGAAAAGGGTCTGGAGATAGACGTCAAGGTAGCTCCGCCCGTCGGGGAGAGTGTTGGACTCAAGGTATTTCTGGAGCGCGGCGAAGTAGAGGGAGACATAGGCCTCAGCCTCCGGGCTGTAGTCCGCGTCTTTCTGGTTCACATACACATATTCGGGGGTATAAGTCCCGTCTCCGTTGTCCGTCACGATGATTTTCCCGTCAGAATCAAGTTCAAGCCCCGTCACGGACATATTCTCCCTGGATCCGACGATGTTCTCCCCGTGGACATAATGCAGATCCGGGCAGGCGCGGGCGAACATCTCGATTTCCTTGCCGAGCCTGCTGAAATCAGCACGCATCTCGAACTCGCCGGAGCTGTTCCTGACAAGTGTCGGATTTGTCTCGTAACGGTGGAAATACAGGGTCTTGAAACTGTTGGTGCCATACCCGGACACGAACGGGATGAGGGTGTTTTCAAGAATGTCGTAAACAGTGTACATCTCCGTGGACTCGCCGCCGTTCATCGCGCTGAGATCGGGGTTTATCCAGTGCACCACGTCGAGAGTCTGTTTTTCGGGGAGCGTCACGTCATAGACCTGCACGGTGAAAGGCAGTTCAGCGACATCTGTACCGCAGACCGATGCAAGACCGTTGTAAATCCCGGGCTGCGCATCCCTCGGGATGTCGATTTCAATCCAGAACGCCGCCTTTTCACCCGCGGAAAGGGAGACGCTCCAGTCCTCCGGCGTCATCAGCGCGTCCGGAATATTCTTCTGTGCGGAGGGGTATCGCGCCGGCGGCGGTCCACCAGCCCATCTGTCCCAGTGCTCGGACGCCGTCACATCCCTGACCCACCAGATCTTAGGCGTGAAAAAAATCCCGTCGGAGCCTTCCGGAGCGAATCTGGTGACGGAAGGAGTCAGAGTCCCCTGCGAGGTTTTCGCATGCACGATGAGCTGCACCGTCGCAGTCTCGCCGCGAGCCACGCGGATCGTGCCGGTCTCGGAATCGAAATCCTCGAAAGAGACGGGCTTCGTCAGAGGGTCAAGCTGCGAAAGCCAGAGATCCACGGGAACGGGGACGACCTTGACGAGGCAGACGCCGCTTTTGCCGTCAACGCTCGCCATGACCTGAGTTTCCCCGACGCCCGTTCCGGTCACGGTGCCGCTTTCATCCACTGTGGCGACAGTCTCGTCCGCCGAAGACCAGACGAGCGTGCGTCCCGCCGTGGCGTTCCACTTGCGGATTGTTCCGGTAAGGGTGTAACTGTCTCCAATCTGAACCGTTATGCTCGCCGGACTTATCTCGACCTCAGACACGCTCCGCTGTTCCGTGTTCAGGTCTTCCGTCAGGTCGCCGCAGCCTGCGAACGCCGACTGAACCGCCAATGCGACGGCGGCACATTTCACCATATTTCTCATTTTCATCGTCTTTCTCATTTTATTCTGTAATAATGGAATGATCCCCCGCGCCGCCGCTCGTCTCCTTCAACTCCTTCGGGGAGATGCCGAACTTCGCCTTGAAACGCTTGCTGAAATACTTCGCGTCGCTGAAACCCACGGTATAGGCGATGTCGGAGACTCTGAAATTGTCCGAGCGCTCGATGATCATCCTGTAGGCCGCCTGCAGCCGGGCGTTGAGGAGGAAAAGCATTGGGGAGGTGCCGGCGAGTTCCTTGAACTTCTCCGTGAGCACCGTGCGGGAAGTCGCCATGGACTCGGCGAACTGGAGCAGGTCGAACTCCGAGTCGGAGATGTGCTCGTTCACGAGATCCATCGCTTTCTGCAGGAACACCTTGTCGGACGAGGTGTACTCCACGTCCTTGAGTTCAAAGACCAGCCTGTCCTCGGGCACGGCTCCCGCACGGGCATGCTTTTCCAGTAGAT
>CAVGYS010000193.1:870-3002 GCA_963633505.1 Oscillibacter sp. MSJ-31 | reverse complement strand
TTTGTGGATGATCTGCCCGTCGGACACGTAGGTGAAACCGCCGTTGGAGCGGTTGAGCGTCAGCAGGGTCTTGCGGTCGGCGAAATAAGTGTACGGGAGCACCTCCGAGTCGGCCATCGTTGAAATTTCTTCCGGATAGGACGCTGCCAGCAGAATCGTGGTATATCCGTCCGCCGAGGCGGAGCGCGTCAGGGAGGAGAGCTTGTCCCAGCCCCTGGCGGACATCTTCGCAGGGTCATACACCGAAGCAATCAGCACTCTGCTCTCGAATGCGAGAGAGTCGGCATATTCGCCATCTGCGTTGCTGAAAGAGAAAGTCTCGGCCTCAAGCTCCGAGCCGCTCTTGTAGTCCGTAAAATCCACCAGCGGGATTGACAGGGCCGAATACAGGAAGAAAAGGCAGACGGAGATGCAGCTGATGCTGAAGCTGACATATTTCACCTTGCGCGTCGGTTCCTGGCAGCCCGGCGGGAGGAAGGCCGCCGCCCACAGCGCGAGGAGCGCGACGTTTTTCAGAAAACTCTGAAGATGAGTCAGGTGAACGGCTTCGCCGAAACAACCGCATTCCATCGAGGGGTTGAAAATGAGCAGCGCCAGGGTGAGGAGGGTGAATACCGAGAGTACGACGAGCGTGATGATCCCGACCATTCTCTTCCAGACGCCGCATATCAGCGCGGCCCCGAGCAGCGTCTCGGCCAGAGCCCCAGCGGCGCCGGTAAAATATGACAGCGGGCGGAGGAATCCCAGGTGCAGGAATTTGAAATATTCCTCCACGACCAGTCCGGCCCCGACGGGATCCATCAGCTTGAGCAGTCCGGCCCCGAAGAACACGAAGCCGATCAAGAGGGTGCTAATTCTTCGTACTATCCTCATATATCCCCTTTATCTTATTGAAAATCAATTCGGGAGCGAGCATCTTTCCGTCGTCGTCCGAGCAGCCGACTGGTATGAATTTCGGATCTGTCAAGGTTTGCCTGCGGTAAAAGTCCCTTACCCTGCGCTGGAAGTCGATGTCCGCCTCGTGGATGTCGCTCCCGCCGTGCAGATACTCCCTGTCGTCCCCGCCTCTTTGGGAAGAGAGACTCTTCTCCACGAACTCGAACGGGACGTCGAGGAAGAGGTTGAGGTCGGGCCGCGGCAGGCCGAACTGCCCGTACTCCGTGTCAAGTATCCATCGCCGGAGATCCTCCGCCTCCCGCTCGGAGCGGAGTTTGGCGCATTGGTATGCGATATTGGAATATACGTAGCGGTCCAGCAGCACCGTACCGCCATCTTCGAGGGCTTTTCTTATCAGCGGCGCGGCACCGTGCCGGTCCTCGGCGAAAAGGAGGGCCGCCAGTTGCGGATGAACTCCTCCGATTGGGCCGAAGTCCCCGCGCAGAAACCTGCTTATCAGCTCCCCGTACACCGGGGCGTCATATCTTGGGAAATGTATGTATTCAAGCTTGGGGCAGACACTGCGGAGATACTCCCCGAGCATCTTCACCTGTGTGGATTTTCCCGCCCCGTCAAGACCTTCCAATACTATCAGCATGGAGGCAAAGATAGGATATATTTTTAGTACTTTTGCAGCATGGTAAAGATTATGGGTATCGTGAATCTGACTCCGGATTCATTTTGGGCTTCCAGCCGTGCAAGCGCGGAGGAGGCCTTGCCGAGAATTGACCGGATGATGTCCGACGGAGCCGACATCATCGATATCGGGGCCGTCTCCACCAGGCCGGGAGCCGCCGACGTGAGCGTGGAGGAGGAGTGGCGCAGACTGGAGCCCGTCCTTCGGAAGCTGGACCCTTCCGTGCCGATATCGGTGGACACCACGAGCGCGGAGATCGTGCGCCGGACTTTCGAGACCTTCGGAAGATTCACCGTCAACGACATTTCCGCAGGAGAAGACGATCCGCAGATGCTCGGGACGGTAGGCAGGCTCAATCTTCCGTACGTCGCCATGCACAAGAGGGGCAATCCCAGGACGATGGACGACAAGTGCGACTATCCCGAGGGCGTGATTCCGGAACTCCTCGAGTATTTCGGCGGATTCGCCGTGATGGCCGCTTCGAACGGAATCCGCAGCTGGATTCTTGACCCGGGGCTCGGGTTTGCGAAGACTGCACAGCAGAACTGGGAGATTCTGG
>CAVGYS010000193.1:0-860 GCA_963633505.1 Oscillibacter sp. MSJ-31 | reverse complement strand
TTTCCGCGTGCTCGGAAAGCCGATTCTCATCGGTGCCGCCGACAAGCGTTTCACTGCCGGAGATACGGAGAAAGCTCACCGCACTGCGCTTGAGCACGGGGCCGACATCCTGCGCGTGCATGACGTGAAAAAAGCCCGGCAGACCGCCGGGCTCGAATAATCTCCGATTACTCCGCGAAGAGCGACGGGACACTCTCGCAGCCGCCTTCAGGGGAGCTTTCGATCTTTTTGAATGCCATCACCACCAAAACGGCGATGACAAGGCAACTAAGAGATAGAATCCAGTACTGCGCCCCCGGCAGGAGGTCCGCCCAGCTGTCCGCATCCTTGAGCGAATCGACGTTGGAAAGGACGAGGGACAGGGTGTTGTTGGTGAAGTGCATCAGCATCGTCAGCCTCAGCGAGCCGGTCTTGTAATAGACGTAGCCGAACAGACATCCGAATATGAAGGCCGGAACCGCCTGCCACGGGTTGAGGTGTATCAAGGCGAAGAAGAGAGCCGAGATGACTATGGCCCACACGGGCTTCATCTTGTTGCCGAGCAGCCCGCGAAGCACCATCCCCCGGCACAACCACTCCTCAAAGAACGGAGCGAATATGCTGACGCACATGAAGTTGAGCAGCAGGTCTCCCTGTGTTATGCTCTCCAGCATCTCTTCGAGCCAGTCGGGCATCGGCGGCAGGATGCGGCTTATTGGATCCGTGCAGAAGCTTGCGGCGGCCGTCCCGACAACGGCCAGCAGCGCGCACAACGCCCCGCCCAACGGCTTGAAGTTGTTGTTGTCAAGCTTCAGCCCCCCTTCGGGGAAACTGCGGGAACGGCTCTTCGCTCCGGCATACACCATCGCCGGGATGAACAT
>CAVGYS010000192.1:0-3003 GCA_963633505.1 Oscillibacter sp. MSJ-31 | reverse complement strand
TAGAGCGTCGGATTCATAATCCGGAGGTCGTGGGATCATGCCCCACTCCCGCTACGCCGCTTTCAGAAGAAAGTCAATGCCCGGGGCCGGAAAGCCTCGGGATTTTTTGTATAGGACAATGGAAGAGAAGCAGATATTCACCCTCTCCGATGCGCAGAAGCTCAATGCTCCCGCTGCGTTCATGACTATGCTCAAGCCTTCCGGGTCGGCCTGCAACCTTGACTGCACCTACTGTTATTATCTCGACAAGGCCGTGCAGTACGGCGGCAAGGAGGCCCTGATGGACGAGAAGCTTCTGGAAGAGTACGTGCGGCAGTATATCGGGGCCAACGACGTGGACAAGGTGACGTTTTGCTGGCACGGCGGGGAGCCGACGCTCGTGGGGCTTGATTACTACCGGAAAGCCATCGAATTCCAGCGCAAATACGCCAATGGCAAGAAGATAGAGAATACTCTCCAGACCAACGGCACCCTCATCAACGACAAATGGTGCGAGTTCTTTGCGTCCAACGGATTCCTTGTCGGGCTGTCGCTGGACGGGCCGAAGGACATTCATGACGCCTTCCGGCGCAATCGGGCGAAAAAACCCACTTTCGACCGGGTGATGGAAACGGTGCGGATGTTCCGCCGCCACGGGGTGGAATTCAACACCCTCAGCGTCGTCAACAAGCTCTGTGAGAAGCGTGGAGCGGAAATCTACAGATTTTTTAGGGACATCGTCGGCAGCCATTATATGCAGTTCCTTCCGGCAGTCGAGCATACCGTCAACAAGGAAGGCTACCGTCGTCCGCTGATCGTTTCTCCCGAGACTCCGGGGGCTTCCCTTGCTCCGTGGAGCGTATCTGCGGAAGGCTACGGGCGCTTCCTCTGCGACGTCTTCGACGAGTGGGTGCGCCGTGACGTGGGTGATTATTATGTCCAGATGTTCGACTCCACTCTCGCTCTCTGGTGCGGTTTGCCGCCGGGGGTCTGCACGATGGCCGAGACGTGCGGCGATGCGCTGGTGGTCGAACACAACGGAGACGTGTACTCCTGCGACCACTTCGTTTATCCGCAGTATCTGCTCGGCAATATCAAGGAGAAGACACTGAAAGAAATATATGCCGGGGAGAAGCGGATCCGCTTCGGCCTTGCGAAACGCAACGCGCTTCCCGCAGAGTGCCTTAGCTGCCGCTACTTTTTCGCCTGCCACGGGGAGTGCCCGAAGCACCGCTTCGAGCGGGCCGCTGACGGAAGCCTGAGGAATTCCCTGTGCGAGGGTTTCAAGAAGTATTTTGCCCATGTGGCCCCGTATATGGATTATATGCGCGAAAGGCTTCAGGACGGTCAGGCTCCGTCACTTGTGATGGAGTTCGCCCGCAGCCGGCGCGGTTGATTTATGAGAAAAACGATTGTATTTCTGGCGGCCCTGCTGCTGCCTCTTGTCGCCCTCTGCTCGGAGAAGCACTGGGCCGTGGTCAACATCTCCTCTTGTTTTCTCCGTGCGGCTCCGGACTACGAATCCTCGTGCGAGAGCCAGTGCCTGATGGGTACTGTCGTGGAGGTGACCGGAGCCGACCGATATTGGCGTCAGGTGAACGTCCCGGACTACAAGGCCTGCTGGACCAATGAACTCGCTCTCGCCTTTATGGACGAGGCCGAGAAGGATGCCTATGTGGCGGCGCCCAAGATGATTTGCACGGCACGCTACAGCAGTCTTTTCGCCGCGGCGCGCGATGACGCTCCCGTGATCTGCGACTTCACGATGGGTGACATAGTGCGCTGCGCTCCGGGGCGCGAAGCGGGATGGGCACAGGTCCTGATGGCGGACGGACGGGAGGCTTGGGTGAGATCCTCCGACGTGGCTCCGCTATCTGACTGGGCGGCCTCCCGCCGCCCGACGGAGGATTCTCTGGTCTCCTTCGCAAGGACGCTGCTCGGCACCCCGTACATGTGGGGTGGAAGCACGGTCAAATATTTCGACTGTAGCGGATTCGTGAAGTTCGTCTATCTGATGAACGGCATCCTTCTGCCACGCAATGCCAGAGAGCAGATTGCGTGCGGAGTCGAAGTGCCGTATGACTTCTCCCGGATGCGCCCGGGCGATCTGCTGTTCTTCGGGCGAAAGACCCCCGACGGGAAAATCGCAGCGGTCACGCACGTGGCGATGTACATAGGCGACGCCCGGATCATACACTCCTCGCAGCTGGTGAGGACGGGTTCGTTGCGTCCCGGAGAGCCGGACAGCTACGGACGCACTCCCATAGCGGTGCGGCGCATACTTGGAAGCATCGACCGCTCTCGTTTCGCATCTTTTTACTATCTTTGCACAGATTAATCACAAACAGATGATATTATGAATTTAAGAGGTATCAAGAAAGACATCGATTACGTTCTCGGAGCTTTCATCGAGGATTGTTCAGTTGTGACGGCTGTCAATTCCAATGTCGCAGAGGCAAAGGTCGGTTCTATGATGGAAGAGGCCATAGACCTTTACAACGAGCTTCGCGACAAGGTCAACGCCAAATTCGAGGGCTCCGGCAAGGTTTACTATACCGCTCTCCGCAAGGAGATTCTCACAAAGACAGAGGCTCTTTACGAAAAGCTCAGCGCCGCCGTGAAAGAGTCCGCGAAATAATGAGATTCCGCACGGTAGTTTTCATATCAGTCGCGCTCCTGCTTTCTGCATGGGGCGCGACTGCCGGTATTCCGCAGACCCGCGCGCAGAAGACGGTGGAGGAGCTCGCCTCCCGGCCGCCTCTCGCTTCAGCCTCCGTGGGCGTGTTCGCACTGAGAATGGATGGCGACACTTTGGCCTCGTTCAACTCCCGCGTCAAGCTGGTCCCGGCTTCCAATATGAAACTGATAACCACCGGCTTGGCGCTGAAGGCGCTGGGGGAGGATTTTCACTTTGAGACCGCTCTGGGCTACGATGGAGTGATAGAAAACGGGGTTCTCAAAGGGGACTTGTACCTTATCGGCGGCGGGGATCCGACCACGGGGTCCAAGGCCCGCTGCGCCGAA
>CAVGYS010000191.1:2095-3003 GCA_963633505.1 Oscillibacter sp. MSJ-31 | reverse complement strand
GGGGTCCCGGCGGCGATGAGGGAATTGTCGGCGGACTTGACTTCGCAGACGACGTCCCCGAAACGGCCGGTGCCCATCGGCGCGAGTCTCGTCTGTGCCGTCCCGCGGTCTGAAGGATGCAGGGAAGCGGACTCGTCGTTGACCTTGGAGGTCACTTCCGTAGTGAGTTCAAATTTCCTCCAGGTCTTCGCCCGGAGCGCAAGACAGGTGGCCGCCACAACGAGAATCAAGACCGTCACGAGAACGGCCCAGCCGGCTCCAGGTCCGAGGTAAACGAATGTGTACCAACATGCTGCACCCAGCGAAGCGAGACTGAGTAGTCCACCTATTCCGACTCCCGGTACGAGGAGCAGTTCCACGAGCATGAAAAGGATGCCCGCAAAGATCAGGGCTGCCGTTATCCACCACATAAAATATAGGTTTTCCGTTACTTTGCAAATATACAAAAAGCTGACACAAAGTTTCTTTCTTTTGAGAAAAATACTAACTTTGCGAACTATTTCGGATAATTTTTAAAAACCATATTTATGCAAAGTAAAGGTGCAATCAGATTTGTGGCGATCTGCCTCATCCTCGCCTGCCTTTGGCAGCTCTCGTTCACGCTCGTGACGAGCATCTGCACGAAGAGGGCGAATGCCGCCGCCGAGAAGGCCGTGGCCGAGGTGCAGAAGTCAGCCGCATTCGCCGAGGTTCCGGACGTGGACAAGGCATACTACCTTGACTCCATCAGGAAGATTGAGGCCCTCCGTTACACGGACTCTATCTCCACGGAGAAAATCTATTTCGGCTACACGTTCAAGAATGTTCAGAACAAGGAAATCAACCTCGGACTTGACCTCAAGGGAGGTATGAACGTAATGCTGCAAGTGCAGCTCGAGGATCTCGTCAAGGCTCTTGCGGGCAACAAC
>CAVGYS010000191.1:0-2063 GCA_963633505.1 Oscillibacter sp. MSJ-31 | reverse complement strand
CAACAACACCTCTCCGGAATTCCAGAAAGCGGTTTCCCTCGCCAAAGAGCGCAGTGTCAACTCCCAGCTGGATTTCATCTCCCTTTTCGCTGAAGCATGGAAGGAGGTCGGTGGCGGGCAGAGGCTCTCTCAAATCTTCGGCACCTACGAGATGCGCGACCGTATCAAGCCGGAGTCCACGGACGAACAGGTCATCAGCATCATCCGTGAGGAGTCCGAGAGCGCGGTGGCGAACTCGTTCAACGTGCTCCGCAACCGTATCGACCGCTTCGGCGTGACCCAGCCGTCCATCCAGAGACTCGGCAACACCGGCCGAATCCTCGTGGAGCTTCCGGGCGTAAAGGAGCCTGAGCGTGTGCGCAAGCTGCTTCAGGGCACCGCATCTCTCGAATTCTGGACAACCTACGCAAGTCAGGAGATAGCTCCGTATCTCGAGGAGGCCAACGCCGTACTCGCCCAGACTCTGAACACCGCCGAGGAGGCTGCATCCGACAAGGAGGCAAAGGCCGCTGGATCGGATGATCTCGTGGCTCAGGAGATCAAGGCCCAGGGTGGCGAGGCCGACAGCGCCGACATGGAGGCTTATAAGAAGGCGAATCCGCTCTTCGCGGTGCTTTCACCATCACAGTTCCGCGACAACGCCTGCATAGGTCTTGCGGCTGCGGCGGATACGGCTCTCGTCAACCAGTACCTTCACATGCCGGAGGTTGCAGCACTTTTCCCTGCCGAGTTCCGCCCGATGTGGTCAGTGAAGCCGACCTCTTATATCAAGAACAGCAACATCTACGAGCTTGTGGCCATCAAGGCCTCATCCCGTGACGGCAAGGCTCCGCTTGACGGAGGAGTCGTGACCAACGCCCGCGTGGAATATGACAACCGTCGCGGCGGCGAGCCGGGAGTTTCCATGACGATGAACGCCGAAGGCGCCAACACCTGGGCCCGTCTTACCAAGGACAACATCGGCCGCCAGGTGGCCATCGTTCTCGACGGCACCGTATATTCCTACCCTACCGTACAGACTGAAATCACCGGAGGACAGTCTTCCATCACCGGAAACTTCTCCATCGAAGAGGCGACCGACCTTGCCAACGTGCTCAACTCCGGTAAGCTTCCTGCACCTGCGACCATCGTTCAGGAGCAGGTCGTTGGTCCGTCACTTGGTGCCGCGTCCATTCATTCCGGACTCGTTTCGTTCGTGATTGCCTTCTGCCTCGTGCTCCTCTACATGGTGTTCTTCTACAAGGGGGCCGGTCTTGCCGCAGATGTCGCGCTGCTTACCAACGTGGTGCTTCTCTTCGGTACGCTTTCCGCCTTCGGAGCCGTGCTCACGCTGCCTGGTATCGCCGGTCTCGTGCTCACGATGGGTATGGCGGTGGATGCGAACGTGATCATATATGAACGTATCAAGGAGGAACTCAAGGCCGGCAAGGGCTTGGGCAAGGCCATCCAGGATGGTTATTCCAACGCCTACTCCGCCATCATAGACGGTCAGGTGACCACTCTCCTCACCGGTATCGTGCTCTTCTTCTTCGGCTCCGGTCCTATCAAGGGCTTCGCCACCACTCTTATCATCGGTATCATCACTTCAGTGCTGACCTCCATCTTCATCACCCGTCTCATCTTCGATGACCGCGTGAACAAGGGTAAGAGCATCACCTTCGAGACGAAGACGACGAGGAACTTCCTCAAGAACACGAGAATCGACTTCCTCTCCGGCAAGAAGTGGTCTTACCTCATCTCCGGAATCGTCATCCTCATCTCAATAGGCTCCATCTGCTTCAAGGGCTTCACCTACGGTGTCGATTTCACCGGAGGCCGTACTTACGTGGTTCGCTTCGACAAGCCTGTGACGGCCGAGGAAGTTCGCCAGGCTACCAACAAGGTGTTCGAGGCCGCTGCCGCAGCCGATGAAAATGTCAGCGGAGCGTCAGTCGAGGTCAAGCAGTTCGGCGGTGACAGCCAGATGAAGATCACCACTTCCTACAAGTTCGAGGACGAATCTTCGGCTGTCGATACGGAGATTGAGGGAATGCTCTACGAGTCCCTCAAGGGTCTGTACGAAG
>CAVGYS010000190.1:1364-3042 GCA_963633505.1 Oscillibacter sp. MSJ-31 | reverse complement strand
GCTCTTCCGGCAGCGGCTCGGACTTCCGGGGCGCACGATGACGGCGATGGTGAACTTCGACATCTCCAACAACGTCCTCGACGGGCTCAACAACAACGGGACGACCTCCTACGACAGCGGCACGCCGGAATTTGAAGAAGTAAGGCAGAGTTTCAACAACACCCAGAAGTCCTACTCCATCTTCGGAGACCTCACCTTCACCGAGCCTCTGGGCAACCATTTCTACGTCGAGGCCAACTACTCCTACAACTGGAGCAAGTCAAGTTCCGAAAAGCAGACCTACGACCTGCTCAACGGGGGGCAGATGGACTACAACTACTCCAACAAGATCATCAACGAGAACATACGCCAGGAAATCGGACTCAACGCCCTCTATCAGGACAAGCGCTTCCGCGCCCAGGTGGGATTCTCGGCCATGCCGACCAAGACCTACAACAGCACCACGCGTTACAACTCCGCCGACGGCAGCTACGTGCCTCAGGAGTACGACGACTTCCGCTGGAACTTCTCCCCGCAGGCGATGATGTTCATGGACGTCAACGACAATTTCAACTGGAGACTCTTCTACCGGGGCGAGTCGTCCCAGCCGTCCACCTCGCAGCTCATGCCTGTGCCGGACAACTCCGACCCGCTCAACGTCAGCTTCGGCAATCCTTCGCTGACGCCGTATTTCTCCCACAATCTCAGGGGCGACCTACGCTACTCCAACAGGGAGAAGTATTCTTCATTCAACCTGCGATTCAACGGAGGCTTCACCCAGAATCCTATCGTCAACCTCATCTGGTACGGCTCCAACGGCGGACAGTACACCATGCCGTTCAACGGCCCTACCACGTCCAACGCCAGCGCCAACGCCTTCGGCAACGTCCCTATCGGCAAGAGCAACTTCTCGATCAGCAACTCCCTCGGCTTCAACTGGCGCAAGAGCGCCTCTTACGTCGGGACCGGAATCGACGACTATGACGGGGCGGACTATTACGGTTTCATGGAGCAGCTCATCTCCGATTTCGCCGACCAGGATTTCTTCGACTCCCACATCACCGAGAACCTGACCCGCACCGTCAGCGCCAACGGCCGCCTGCGCTTCATCTATCGCGGCACCTCCCTGGAGAGCTCCGTCGGAGGAAGCACGAGGATGAACAAGTCCTGGTACTCGATCTCCACGACCAAGGATCAGACGACCACTTGGAACAACCAGCTTTCGGCAAGTCTGACGTGGAACTGGACGGCGACGGGAATCAGCCTCTCGAGCGATTTCGACTACAACTGGTACAACGGCTACTCCACCGAACAACCTTCCCAGTGCGTGCTCAACGCGGAACTCTCCAAGCTCCTGTTCAACAACAACATGACCCTCGCCTTGCGCGGCTATGACATCCTCGGACAGTCCAAGAACCTGACGGTGTCCGACAGCGCCAACTATCACAGCGAGGTCGTCAACAACACCCTCGGCCGCTACGTGGTCGTCTCCCTTACGTGGAGGTTCGGAACCATGGGCAACAGGCGTGGACGCGGTGGTCAGGGCGGCCCCGGAGGCGGTCCCGGCGGTCCTGGCGGAGGCCCGGGAGGTCCACCACCGATGATGTAATTTTTTCGTATCTTTGCCCTTCGAACTTCTGAAGGGCATTTTTATTTTATGAATATCAAGGAATTTTTCAGCAATTGGATCGTCAAGAAC
>CAVGYS010000190.1:0-1270 GCA_963633505.1 Oscillibacter sp. MSJ-31 | reverse complement strand
GCGCTGGTGGCCGTGATCGTGGGTGTGGTGTCCCTCTCCCTCTCCCTCCTGACAAGGCACGGGCAGGAGATCCCGGTCCCGGATTTTACGGACTTGACCCCGGCTGAATCACAGGCCGTGGCTTCCGCCGCCGGACTCAGGGTGAGCGTGACGGATTCGGTATACGTGAAGCGGATGAAGCCCGGGGCCGTCTATATGCAGACCCCCAAGGCCGGCTCCCACGTCAAGAAGGGCCGCAAAATCCGTCTGACGGTCAACACCATGCAGCCGAAGGAGGTGTATATGCCGTCTCTGGTGGGCATCCCGCTTCGGCAGGCGAAGGCGGAGCTGCTCCGCAACGGCTTGACACTCGGAAAGATAAGTTACGTGCGGGATATCGCCACCAACAATGTCCTTCGCCAGCAGAGGTATGGTTTCGACATCGCTCCGGGAACCCCCCTGTCCAGCGGTACGGCCATCAACCTCGTCCTGGGCCTGGGCGATGACGACGGGACGATGATTCCCGACGTCACCGGCAAGACGTATCTTCAGGCGGTCGATATCCTTCAGGACAATTCGCTCAACGTCGGGCGTGTCCGCTATGAGGCGGCGGTGAGGAACTATGCCGATTCGGCCGCCGCGGTGGTGCATTCGCAGGACACCTCGTCCGTGGCCGTGCGCAAGGGGACGGAAGTTTCGCTTTATCTCAAGAAGAAGTGATGGGAGATCAAGAAAAAGTGATGGAGGAGGAACTTTTCGAGCATTTCCGCCTGGAGGTGGACAAGGGCCAGACCCCGATGCGCATAGACAGCTACATGGCCACCCACATGGAGGACACCTCCCGGAGCCGTGTGCAGCAGGCCCTCAAGGCCGGCTACGTGCATGTGGGCGACGAGGTCGTGAAATCCAACTTCATAGTCCGTCCCGGGGACGTGATCCGCTTCGTGATGCCTTACCGCAGGCGGGGGATGGAGATTCTCCCGCAGGACATTCCTCTCGACATAGTGTACGAGGATGACGACGTGCTCGTCGTCGACAAGCCCGCCGGGATGGTGGTCCATCCGGGGCACGGGCATTTCGAGGGGACTCTGGTCAACGCCCTTTCGCATCATCTCGGGATAAGTCAGGGCCCCGATGCCGAGGATGAGAGGATGGGGGTGCTGGTGCACCGCATAGACAAGGATACGAGCGGCCTGCTGGCCGTGGCCAAGAACGAGGAGTCCCAGCTCAAGCTTGCTCGGCAGTTTTTCGCCCACAGTATCGAGAGGCGCTATTTCGCCGTGGTCTGGGG
>CAVGYS010000189.1:0-3050 GCA_963633505.1 Oscillibacter sp. MSJ-31 | reverse complement strand
GCGCAGGGGAGAGGGGCGGCATCCGATACCCTGCTTGCGTTTGAGAGGCTGAGTGTCAGGATGAATCCCTGGTCACTTCTCTCCGGCAGAGTCAATGTCGGAGAAGTGAGGTTGGAGGGCCTCTCGGCGTTTGTCCACCATTTCGGGGCGGAGGATTCCAATCTTGACGTCCTCGGTTTTGTCTCTGAGTCCGACAGCACTTCTTCCGCTGCCGTTTCAACTCCCCTGATTTCTGTCGGACGGCTCTCTCTGGATGGAAGCACGCGCCTTGTCTATACCGACGGCCCCGCCTCTGTCCGTGCCGCCTTGACGCTGGATGATTTCAGCTCCGGCGGGAAGTTCAAGGCATCGGATGGGGAGCTTCGTCTGGATGACGTCAGGATTCATCTTGATTCCCTGCGGGCCTATGCCATAGCCTCCGCCGATACGCTTGACCTGCGCTCGCGGGGACTTGACGTGGAAGAGCTTCGCTCGGGGGAATATTCCATCGGTTTTTCCGCCGATGCGATGGCCGCGACCGCTTCTCTGGGGAGGTTTGAAGTCCCTGCGGAGATTGGCGGCAAGTTGATTTTCGCCAAGGCTTCCGATCGCTTCAGGCTCGGCGCCGACGGGCTTTCCGTGCGAATCGCCTGTCTCCCGCTCACCCTGGACGGTGCGGCGGAGGCGTATCCCGACAGCGTCGTCGTGGATGCCCGGGCGTCTCTTGCGGACTGTCGGCTGGAAACGGTGCTCCGGGACTATGCCGACAGATTTTTCACGGCTGCGGCCTCGTTCAGCACCGACGCCCTGCTTACGGCGGACGTGAGCATCGAGGGCGTGTATTCCGACGGGCGGCTTCCGTCAGTCAGCGCCTGCCTGAGGATTCCTCAGTCCGATACCCGTTATCTGCCGGAGAACGTCAGCCTAAGGCACGCCGTTGACATCGACGCCGACCTGTCACCGGAGGGGAAGCTGGAGGCTGATATTCACGAGCTTAGGCTCTCCGTTCCGGGTCTGGACGTGGAGTTCGGAGGCAAGGGGGAGGATCTTCTGGGCGGCGACCCCTGCTACCGTGTTTCGGCTGATGCCGTGGCGGATGTCGAGCGCCTGCTTGCCTTGCTGCCTTTCAGGGATTCGCTGGACATAGAACACGCCGAGGGAGACCTGCATCTGACGCTTGACGCGCATGTGCACCAGTCCGAACTTCAGGATTTTCGCTTCGAGGAGGCGGACGTTAGGGGTGCTCTCAAAAGTCATCATTTTCACCTCAAGATGCCTTCCGACTCCATCGAGGCTTGCGTCTTCAATGCCGGTGTAAGGCTTGACTCCAGACTCTCCGGTCTGGATTTGAACGCGGCTTTCGACAGCGTCTATTTTTATAAGGGTGTGGGTCTGACGGCCCGTGTGCGCAAGATTTCCAATGAGGCCCACCTCTCCAAGGTGGAGCAGGACGGGGTGCTTCTGCCTCGCATTGAGCTGAGTTCCGAGGGCGAGAGGACTTTTGTCAAGCTCGGTTCGGCCCGCTATGCGGCAAGGGGAACCAATATCAGGGCGGCGGTGCAGAAACTTGCCTCGGAGCAGGAGCACCACCATCGTCACAGGCATCTGCCGGGCAGGCTGCACGACAAGGATTTCGAGCGGGCGGATATCGACATATCGCTCGACTCTTCCATCGTCAAGTATCTCAACAACTGGTCGGTATCCGGGCACGTGAAGGCCGAATCGGGCTTTTTCGCCTCCCCTATGCTGCCTTTGCGCACCCGGCTTACGGCGCTCCATGCCGACTTCGACGACGACAGGATAGAGATAGACACGATAGGGGTGCGCTGCGGCACTTCCGACATCAACCTCAGCGGGTCTTTGCGCGGCATCAAGCATTCCCTCATCCACAAGAGCATGATCGAGACCAGGCTCAACCTGGACTCCAGACGCATCAACGTCAACGAGATACTCGCCGCCGTCCTTGCGGGGCGCAGCGACGTGGGGGCGGTCGCGCCGCAGGATGAGCAGGACGAGAGTTTCGTCACCGACACGCTTGCGGACGCGAGGGTGGACATACGCCGGTTCCCGGTGTTCGTGGTCCCTGCCAACCTCGACGTCACGCTGGGGCTGACCGCCGACAGGGTCGATTTCTCCGACCCGCGCATCGGTCCTGTCTCTTCCGGTATCCGCATCAAGGACAGGACGATGCAGCTTACCGGCACGAATATCACCACCGAACTCGGCGAGATATATCTGGATGCGTTCTATTCTTCAAAGGCCCGCAATGACATATCCGCCGGAGTCAATCTCAATCTCGCGCAGATGTCGGCGGGGCAGATTGTAAGTCTGATTCCTGCCGTGGATTCGCTCATGCCGGTTCTGAAGACTTTTGACGGGAAACTGAGCTGCGAGCTTTCCGCCACGGCCCAGATAGACACCAACCGCAACGTCATCGTCCCGACTCTGGACGGACTTGTGCGCATCTCGGGCCAGGATCTCAAGGTGGTCAACTCCGGTCAGTTCGGAAGGCTTGCCAATATGCTGTTTTTCAAGAACAAAGAGATTCTTGAGGTGGACAACATGCACGTGGACGCCCTGATTCACGACAGCCGCGTGGAGGTCTTCCCTTTTGTGCTCGGCGCCGGCAGGTACCGTTTCGCGCTCAGGGGTACGCAGAGTTTCGACAAGAGCATGTTCTATCACCTTTCGGTGCTGAAAGCTCCGTTCCCCATACTTTTCGGAATCAATATCTATGGTACGGCGGGGCAGACGAAGTTCTCTCTCGGCAGACCGAAGTATCATGACGGGAGCGTGCCGGTTTTCACCAGGCAGCTTGATACGGTGCAGATCAATCTCGCGAACTCCATCCGCAACATATTCGAGCGGGGTGTCGAGTCCGTGATGCGTCACAATGAGAGCGCGGTCGAGACGCTGGACCTGCACAGTCTGGTCGTGGATCCGTTGGAGTCCCGTCCTTCCGAAGAGCCGGCGGATGATGCGATGATGCGCAAATATGCCGAGATGGCCGATGAATATATCGTGGAGCAGGAGCTTCAGGCTCAGCAGGAACAGCTTGACGCCGAGGTCAA
>CAVGYS010000188.1:0-3074 GCA_963633505.1 Oscillibacter sp. MSJ-31 | reverse complement strand
GTGCCGATGCTGCTCTTGAGATCCGACATGCGGGCCTCATTCCTCTTGATCACCGCCAGCACCACGGCATCCTTCCCGTCGGACAGGTCAAGCCCCGTCACCGGAGCCTGGCATTCGGTGACGCTCGCGACGTCCCTTATCTGCAACAGCCTGTCCCCGACCTTGAAATACACGTTCTCGATATCCTCACGGGAACCGGCGAAAGAGCGAAATTTTACGTTATAGTGATACTCCCCGTCCCGGATGGTGAGGTTCGAGAGGGACACGTTGGCGGAGGATATGAAGCTCTCGAAATCGGACATGGTGAGCGCGAGCCGGGTCAGGGCCTCGCGATCCGGAACTATCAGCAGCTCCCTGTCCGCATTGCCGCTGATATCCACCATCGCGACCTCGGGAAGCTGCTCGATGCGCTTTGAAATCACGTCCTCGACAAACTCGCTCATCTCCAGGAAGCTGTCCTGCGCGGAGTCCGCCATCGTCACGTTGACATAGAAGGCGGGGATGTCCGTGGCACTGGCCTTGAAGACTTTAGGTCGTTCCATCTTCGGAAGGGACGACATCGCGCGGTCAACTTTTTCGTTGACTTCTATGTAGAAATAGTCGATGTTCTGCCCCTCTTCGAACGTCAGCGTTATGGTGGCGCTGCCGTCCTTGGACTCGGAGCGGACGTTCTTGAGATGGTTTATCTGCACGAGAGACTGGCGGAGCGGCTTCACCACCGCGTCATCGAGTTCCCGGGCGGACTTGTCCGGAGCGCTGATCTGCACCGTCACGTACGGAACGTCCACGTCGGGTATTAGAGATACGGGAAGATTCCGGATGCCTATTATTCCGAGCACGACGAACACCAGCACGGCCATCGTGACGGAGACGGGGCGGTCGAGAAGTCTGTTCAGCATAGAGGGGCTAATTTTGTCTGACGCTGACGATGGAGCCGTCGGCAAGATTGAGATTGCCGGAGACGATGACCTCATCCCCCTCCGAAAGCTGCGCCCCGCGGTCTTCGTTGGCCTTCACCACGTAACTTTCCGAATTGGATTTCAAGGTGTTGACATAGACCCACTCGGCCTTGCCCGAGCGATGACGGAAAAGGACCTCCATACCGTCACGGATCACGACCGCGCTCTTCGGCACGACAAGCTGCCCGGGCAGCGTCCGCTCGACTACCACCTTGACGTTCATCCCGTCCACCAGGCCGTTCCCTCCCGGGATCAGGGCGGAGACCGCTATCTGACCGTTCTTGTCTATCGTCGGATTTATCGAGCTTATGCGGCCGGAGACTCCACCGGACACGTCCGAGAACGGGGTCACGCGCACGCTCTGTCCGGAGGAGAGGAAAGAGTACTCGGACTCGAGAGCCGAGAAGTTCACGTCGAACGAGCTGTCATTGATGACCGTGCAGAAAGGGTCCGACCCTGTCCTGTCCCATTCCTTGAGAGCGATGTCCGCGACCTTGCCCGAGAACGGCGCCTTGAGAACGGTGCCTGACAGAGCCCTCTGCGCCTTGGCGAAATTGATGCGGGCCCCTTCGTAGCCCGAGCGGATTCTGGCCAGTTTCAGGACGTTCTCCGGAGCGGAAGCCGTATCGGAGGAGGAGTAGCCAAGCCCCGCCAGCACGTCAAGATACTCGAGACGGGCCTTGTCCAGTTCAAGAGCGGCACTCTCCAGAGAGAGGCTCTGCGCCCGGGAGTCCAGTTCCGCGATGACGTCTCCGGCCTTGACCGAAGAACCGTTGCGGACGTTTATCTTCGTTATCACTCCGGACTCCCCGAAATGGAGCACACTCCTGCGGCTTGCGGAAAGCTTGCCGTTGGAGAGCAGCTGCATCGGGAAATCCTGACGGCGAAGAGTCACCACCTCGACCTGATTGACCTCGGGAGAATACTTCAGTTTCGACTCATCCTCCCCGACGGCCCCGCCATTGCCGGTGCAGGATGAAAAAATCAGGCTCCCCGCCGTCAGAGCGGCCGCCATCGTCTTTTTAATTGACCATCTCATCATAATCCACAGTCATATCGTCTCCCTTTATGAAATCATAGAGAGTCAGTTTGCGTAAAGTATAGTAGTAGTTCCAGAAATTGCAGATGTCCTGGATATATTTGCTCTGGGCGGAATCGCTCTCGCTGCGGGCCGTGTTGAGATCCGTCACTGTAGCCTTGCCGCTGCGGAACTTCTCCATCACGAGTTCGTATCGCTCGGCGGCGATCGCCTGCGCCCGGCGGGACACCTCGCACAGGCGTCTCTGGTTGTTGAACTGCCCCACCGCCGTGTAGAGGCTGATGCGCTTGTCGTTTTCGGCCTGTTCCACCTGAGCCTTGACTACGTCGGCGGCGGCCTCGGCCTTCATCACCTTGCCTTTGCCCTCCCCCCAGTCGAAGATTGGGATCGAGAACGTCAGCCCGACGACTTCCTGGTCCAACAGGTTGCGGTAGGTGTCGGGCAGCTGCTTCGCCGAATTGGAAAGCCCGAAACGGGCGCTGAGCTCCATCGTTATGCCCCGGCTCGCCTTGGCGCGGGCCACGGCTGCATCCGCGTTCAGGACATTGATCGCGTTGGACAGATTGAAGGACGAGTTGGCGGAAGCCTTCTCGAGCACGAGGGAGTAATCCATCTCCACGTCCGGCAGGGACTCCTCCAGCACCGGACTCACCTCCCGGGACTCATCGTAGCCGAGCAGCGAATTGAGCGACATCCGGGCCTCGTCGAGGGCCACGCGATTCTCATTGATGGAAATGCTGTCGTTGAGCATGCGCAGCTCCAGTTGCAGATAGTCGGCCCTTGTCACGCTCCCGATGGAGAGCCGGTCCGCGGCGACGCGAAGCATCCTGGAAGTGTTCTCATAGTTCGTCACCGACGACTCATAGACCTTCTCCGCCAGCATCAGCTTGTAGTAATTGTCCACTGCCCGGAGAGTCACCGCCTCCATCGCCTCGAGGTAAGTCCTCTTCGCCATCTCGTATTCCTTAGGAGAGATCAGGCTGTCCCACTTGAACTGATTGTAGGCGAAGAGCGGCTGACTATAGGACAGCGTCACCGGCTGCGCATACCAGGTGTTGTCCGAGGCCGCTCCGAAC